>NZ_DASZTJ010000098.1:0-52457 GCF_035548235.1 Rhodopila sp. | reverse complement strand
CAAGACGGTGATCGCCGCGCTGGGTCCGCCGCCGAAGCGCCACGCCAAGGCGCCATTGCCCGCCTGGGTGGTACCAACCGTCTCGGCCCTGATCTTCGTCCTGGGTCTATCGGTGTTCGTCTACCGGGCGGTGTCGGGGATCTGAGGGGCTTCACCGGCTGCTCATGGGGGTGCAGGGCCGCAGTCGCCGGAACGGGCCGAAACCGGGGCCTTTCGTCATGGCGGGCACAGGCCCGCCGGGACGAGGGGACGCCGGCCGCCAGTCAGTGGATGCCGGCCATCTCCGGGATCGACCGGCTCGCTTCCCAGAACCGAGCGTCGCTCTTGCGATGGGCGGCGACGGCATCGGGATGGAGGTCGGAGAGGGGGCGCGGTTCCAGGTCGAAATGGCCGTAACGATCCTCCCCGCGCACCAGCGACGCCGTCAGGCGGGTCGGGCCGACATGGCGCACATGCGCCGGGATGTAGCTGATGCCGATCCCGATCCGGTCGTCGGTCCCGGTATTCGGGTCCGAGGCATGGATCGCCATCGTGTGGTGCAGCGAGATTTCGCCGGGCGAGAGGATCACCGGCACCGCCTTCGATTCATCGACGTTCAGGACGACCGTCTGCCCGCGCGACAGCATCAGGTCCGGGTCCGGCACGTCGGCATGCGGCAACTGCCCGTCCCCATGCGTCCGCGGCACGATCCGGACGCACCCCGTCTCCAGGTTGCTGGGGCTCAGTGCGACCCAGGCGGTGACATGCTCGAATGGTGCCAGACCGAAATAGGTGCCGTCCTGGTGCCACGGCACGCGGTTGGAAGAGCCGGGCGTCTTCCACCACATCGTCGTGTGGAACACCAGGATATCGGGGCCGATCAGGTCCTCCACCGCATCCAGCACCCGCGGGTGGCGCACCAGCTCCGCCGCCCATTCGAACAGCAGATACGGTTTCACACGATAGGAGATCGTGCCCTTGCGCGCCTCTGCCGGGTTCGCCGAGGCGCTGCACGTGCGCTCGACCTCCCGCCGGTACCACAGCGCGTCCTCGGCCGACATCACCCGTTCGGGGAAATGGAAGCCTTCTTCCTTGTAGTGACGGACGGCATCCTCGGTCAGTATCTTCATGGCGTCTTCCTTTCCGTCAGGATCGCCTGCGGAACGTCGTAATCCCGCAGCGATCGCCAGTGCTTTTCCACGTCCGCGGTGAACAGCCCGCGGGTCAGGCCGGAGACGAGCTTCGGGACGGCGGTCGTCATCGCGTTGATCGACGCGCCGGACGGACCGAAGCTCATGGTCGAGGCGATATTGAACATATGCACGTCGCGCATCCAGTCGGTCAGGCCGGGCTGGCGCGGCAGCAGGGCGAAATCGGGACCAAGATAGGGGAAATCCGCCAAGCGGTCGTCAGCTTCCCCATCGGCCTTCCCATCGGGATCCCCATCGGCTTCCGCTGGCTGCGGGTCGTAGCGGTCGCGCCAGCGGGCAATGTTTCCAGCGCAACGACCCAACTCGGGGCGTGCGGCGAAGTCGATCATGATGCCGGTGCCGCAGATCAGGAAGTCGGCTTCGTGCGGCCCGGCCGGCGTGTCGATCAGGACCGCATCGCCCGCCATGCGCGCGCCGGTCCAGGGCCGGCCGGTCAGCAGGCGGAACGCGGGGTGGCGCGCGCAGCGGTCCCAGGTCGGCTGCGGGAACCCCTCGCGCAGTCCCAGGATATGGCTCATGAACCGCCAGCGCCACGCATCGTCCAGGTCCGACAGATGCCGCAGGAACCCCGCAAACGTCAGCCACCGGAACGGCTGGATCACCTGCGGTTCCGCCCGGCGGCAGAACAGGGCGACATCCCGCGCACCGGCCTCCAGCGCCATCGCCGCGTTGTCCAGCGCCGAGGCGCCGGCGCCCAGCACCGCGACGCGCCGGCCGCGCAGCGCGGCGAAATCGATCGGGTCCGCCGTATGCGCCCGCACATGGACCGGCAGCGCGGCGACGAAGTCGGGCATCCACCACGTCCCGCCGCCGTCCTGGCCGGTGGCGAGCACGATCTTGCGCGCGTAACGAACGCCGCCGCCGGCGAAGCGTGCCTCCAACAGACCCTCAACGGGCGCGATGTCCACCAATTCGGTTTCGTTGGCAACGGGAACGCCAGTGACGTCGCGCACCCACAGCAGATAGGCGGCCCAGTCCTGCCGGGTGATCAGCTCCAGCGCCTGCCAATGCGCCGGCCCGTACACCGCCTCGTGCCACGACTGGTACGCCAGGCTGGGCAGGTCGAGGTCCGGCCCGGTGTAATCCTTCGGCGATCGCAACGTCGGCATCCGCGCGTAAGTCAGCCAGGGGCCTTCGAGGCCGCGCGGCGCCTTGTCGACGACCAGGACGTTGTCGACATGCGCGCGCATCAGCCCGTGCGCGATTGCGACGCCCGACTGCCCTCCCCCGACGATCAGCACGTCCAGCGCGGGCTTCCCATCCGGGCCGGCGACCGGCTCCATCCAAGGCAGGCGCGGATGGGCGATGCGCGCCAGGTCGTCGCGAACCCGAGCGGCGAGGGCATCGAGGCCCGCCGCGAAGGGAGCGTCATCCGGCAAAGGCGAGCCTCCCGCCCGCCGGTTCGAAATGCGGGATCGCGTCCAGCAGGGCGCGCGTGTAGTCGTCGCGCGGCGAATCGAAGACGGCCTGGCTGGCGCCCGTCTCGACGACCTTGCCCTGGCGCAGCACGACGATCTGGTCGCACAGCATGCGCACCACGTTCAGGTCATGGCTGACGAACAGCAGGGCGATGTCGTCCTCCCGCCGCAAACGGTCGAGCAGTTGCAGGATAACCGCCTGGATCGACACGTCCAGCGCCGCGGTCGGCTCGTCCAGCACCAGCAGCTTCGGCCGCGGCGCGATTGCGCGGGCGATGCCGACACGGGCCTTCTGCCCGCCGGATAGCTGGTGCGGAAAGCGGGTCAGCAGTTCGGCCGGCAGGCCGGCGCGTTCGGCGGCCTGCCTGACGCGGTCCGCCAGGGTGGCGCCGTCCTTCAGGTGTTCCAGCCGGCGCAGCGGGTGGGCGATGGAGTCGAACGCGGTGAAGCGCGGGTTCAGGCTGTCGTTCGGATCCTGGAAGACGATCTGGATGTCGCGGCGCTGCGGCGCGCGGTGGAAGTCGTTGGCGGGGACGCGGGCGATGGACTCGCCCAGGAAGACGATGTCGCCGCCGTCGGCGTCGAGCAGGCGGCAGATCATGCGCGACAGCGTGGTCTTGCCCGATCCGGACTCGCCGACCAGCCCCAGGCTGCCGCCTGGTTCGAGGTGGAAGGAGACGTCGTCGACCGCCTTGACGCCGCCCGAGAAGGTTTTGACGACGTGCTGGAGTTCGAGGAGATGGCCGGTGCCGGGGGAACGGACGGGGTGCAGAGAGGCAGAGGCACGCATGCTCGGCCTTGTCTCTCCCGCCGCCCCTGCTCCTGTCCCAGTGCGATGGCCAGGCTTGGCCCGGTCATGGCACGAGGGCGGGGGAGACGGGTCCAGGTCGGCCAGGTCCGCCAGCGTCGACGTCCGTGTCGGGGACGCCGCGATCAGCCGCCGTGTGTAGGGATGGGAGGCGCCCCGGAACAGCGCCTCGGTCTCGCCGCGTTCGACGATCAGGCCTTTCTCCATCACCGCGATCGACCCGCAATACTTCGCCGCCAGGCCCAGGTCGTGGGTGATCAGGATCGTCGCCATCCCGTGTTCGGCGGTGATGCCGGCCAGCAGGTCCATCACCACTTTCTGCGTGGTGACGTCCAGCCCGGTGGTGGGCTCGTCGGCGATCAGCAGCGCGGGCTCGCAGGCGATGGCCATGGCGATCATCACCCGTTGGCACATCCCGCCCGAAAGCTCGCCGGGATAGGCGTGCAGGCGCTTCTCGGCGTCGCGGATGCGCACCGCCTCCAGCAGCGTCAGCGCCTGCTTGCGCGCGTCGGCGGCCGTCATGCCCTTATGCGCCCGCAGCACGTCGACGATCTGGTCCCGCACGGTGCGGATCGGGTTCAGCGCGGCCCTGGGGTTCTGGAAGATCATCGACATCGCCGCGCCGCGCAGGCTGCGCAGTTCGCCGGCCTTCGCCTTGGTGATGTCCCGGCCCTGGAACGTCACCCGGCCCTTGTCGATCTGCCCTGCCCTGTCCAGCAGGCGCATGATCGCCAGCGAGGTGACGGACTTGCCCGATCCGCTCTCGCCTACGATACCCAGCGTCTGCCCGGCATCCAGGTCGAAGCTGATCCCGTGCAGCGCGCGCACCACGCCGTTGCGGGTGGAGAAGCTGACCTGCAGGTCTTCGACCGACAGCAGGGTCATGTCCGCATCCTCGGGTCCAGGATGTCGCGCAACCCGTCGCCCAGCAGGTTGAAGAACAGCACGGTCAGCATCAGGGCGAGGCCGGGATAGGCGACCAGCCACCATTTGCCGGTGGTGATGAAGCGGGCGCCCTCGGCGACCATGATGCCCCATTCCGGGGTCGGCGCGGTGACGCCCAGACCGATGAAGGACAGGCCGGCCGCGTTCAGGATCGCCCAGCCCAGGTTCAAGCTGATCTGCACCGCCATCGCCGGCAGCACGTTGGGCAGCAGGAAACGCATGACGACCGCGAAATGGCCCTCGCCGCTGGCCCTCGCCGCCTCCACCCAGCCCGCGTTGCGCCGTACATTCACCTCCGCTCGGGCGAAGCGCGTATAGAAGGGCAGGTTGATGACGGCGGTGGCGATGATGATGTTCTCCATCCGGTTGCCCAGGGCGGCGACCAGCGCCATGGCCAGGACGAACAGCGGGAAGGCCATCAGCACGTCGACGATGCGGCCGACCCAACGGTCCAGGCGCCCGCCCTTGTAGCCGCAGAACCCGCCGATCATCGCGCCGATCACGAAGGACAGCCCGACCGCGACCACGGCGATCAGCAGGTCGAGCCGAGCGGCCCAGAGCAGGCGGGAGAGGATGTCGCGGCCAAGCTGGTCGGTGCCGCACCAATGTGCGGCGGAGGGGGGCTGGAGCGCCTGCGCCACGTCGGAGGCGACCGGGTCATAGGGCGAGATCCACGGCGCGGCGAGCGCCAGGACGACGACGGCGACAAGCCCCGCGGCGGCGAGCGCGGTGACCGGATTGCCGCGCAGGACGAAGACGGCGTGGCGGGTGGTGGCGCTCATTCCACCGACACCCTGGGATCGGCGATGCCGTAGAGGATGTCGATCACCACGTTCACGCCCACGAAGATCGTCGCCATCAGCAGCACGAAGGCCTGGACCGGGGCGTAGTCCGCCGACAGCAGCGCATCCAGCGCATAGGATGCGACGCCGGGCCAGGAGAACACCTTCTCCACCAGCACGTTCGCCCCCAGCATGGTGGAGAACACGATGCCGGTGATCGTCAGCACCGGCAGCAGGGCGTTGCGCAGCGCGTAGGCGACGATGATGCGGAAGCGGCTGACGCCCATCGCATTCGCCGTGCGGATGAAGTCGCTGCCCAGCACCGCGAGCATCGAGGCGCGCGTCATCCGCGCCAGCGGCGCCAGCACGAACAGCGCCATGGTGCAGGCCGGCAGCAGCAACTGGGTGAAGGCGGCCCACCAGCCCGACCAGTCGCCGACGATCGCGAAGTCGATCAGGTAGAACCCCGTGATGTCGGGCGGCGTGCTGGCGAAGATGTCGATGCGCGCGGTGGGATCTGGCGCGAGTCCCAGCAGGTAGTAGAACACGTAGATCAGCAGCAGCCCCGAGACGAAAGTCGGCACGCAGACCCCTGCGGTACACAGCATGCGTACGATATGGTCGACGATCGAGCCCGGTCGGAGCGCCGCCGCCACCCCCAGCGGAATGGCCGCCGCCAGGGCGATGAAGAGCGCGGTGAAGGTCAGCTCCAGCGAGGCCGGCAGCCGCTGCGCGATGTCCGCCGTCACCGGCTGGCCGGTGCCCAGGGAGCGGCCAAGGTTGCCGGTCGCGATGTCTTCCAAATAGCGGACCAGTTGCACCGGGATGGGCTTGTCGAGGCCCATCTTGTGCCGGACCGCCGCGATCTCGGCCGCGCCGGCGTTCGGGCCGGAGGCGAAGAACACGGCCGGATCGCCCGGCATGACACGCATCAGGACGAACGTAATGACGACGACGCCCAGCAGCGCGGGAATGGAAGAGAGCAGGCGCTGGCCGACGCGGCGGGCGATGGCGAGGAGGATGGTCATGGGTGTGCCGTCATTTCTATTCCGCTCTCGTCACGGTCGGACTTGGCCCGCATAGGCCGTGCAATTGGCCGGAGCCAGCGCCGCCTCGTCATGGCGGGCGGTGGCGCGCCAGCCATGCACGGCGGGGTCGATACAGGGATCAGGCGCGCAATTGGCCGGACCCGGCGCCGCCTCGTCATGGCGGGCGATGGCGCGCCAGCCACGCACGGCGGGGTCGATACAGGGATCAGGCGCGGACGGCGGGCCTCCGCCCGCCATGACGGTTGTGATGCCCCCGAAGGCGGCTCTCCCAAGGCCTGCTCGGCCTGTCCCGGCCACCAGCAAGGAGCGGCCTTGTCCCATCACGTCCGGACCAGGTCGCGGAAGTCGGCCTGGCGGTAGAACTCGTAGGTGTACCCGTTGATGTTCTTCGCCATCGCCGCGTCGTGATTGGGCTGCCACAGCGTGATCAGCGGCACGTTCGCCAGGTACAGCTCGATCATCTCCTTGCCCAGTTGCTGGTATTTCGCCTCGTTCAGCTCGAAACGGGCGGCGCCGGAGAGTTTTTCCATGTCGCTGTTGATCCAGCTCGCGAAATTCCAGCGCTGGTCGCGGGTGAAATAGAGCCGGAAGAAATAATCCGTCGCCGGCAGCCAGGCGGTGGCGGCGTCGGTGAAGAAGGGCAGCGTCTTGTTGGCTTCGCCGGTGTTGAACTCGGCGTCGGGCATCTTCTGCACCGTGACGTCGATGCCGATCTTGCCCAGCGCTTCCTTCAGCAATGCGGCCATCGGTTCGGCGGTCCCGGCGGCGCCGGTCGAGAAGGTGAAGGTGGTCTTGAACCCGTTGGGGAACCCGGCCTCGGTCAGCAACTGCTTGGCCTTCGCCAGGTCCTGATTGAACGGCATCGGCTGCGGGAAGTCGCCGGTCGGCGGCGTGGTCCAGGTCGCCCCGTACAGCGGCTTGCCGAGGGAGAACAGCGCCGCCTTGAACATGTCCTGATACGGCAGGGCCGCGGCGACCGCCTGGCGCACCTTGACGTTGTCGAACGGCGCCATCTTGCAGTTCATGCTGATATGCGTGAACCCGTTGCTCTGCGGGGTGGACACGACCTTCGACTTGGCCGATTTCGCCACCGTGGAGATATCGCTGGCAGCCAGGTCGATGCACAGGTCGGCATCGCCTTTCTCGATCAGGTTCGCCCGCGTCGCCGCTTCCGGCACCGTCTGGATGATGATCCGCTTGAAATAGGGCAACTTGCCCCCCAGGCCGCCCTTCCAATGCTCATTGCGATGCAGGATGACGCTTTCGCCGGGCGTCCATTTGTCCACGATGTAGGCGCCCGACGCCGCCGTGTTGGTCTTCGTCCAGTCCAGGCCCCACGGATCGTCGGCGGTGCAATGCGGCTTGACCAGCTTGCTGTTGATGATCTGCGCATACGGCACGCACAGATCGGCCAGCCCCAGGCGGTCCGGGTCGGGCAGGTGCACCGCGATCGTATGCTCGTCGACGATGACGAACTGGTCGGTCTTGGTCATCGAGCCCAGGAAGAACTGCGGCGGCGCCAGAGACTTCGCCGCGACGCAGCGGTCGAGCGACCATTTCACGTCCTCGACCGTGACCTTGTCGCCGTTCTGGAAGGTCGCATCCGGCCGCAGCTTGAAGGTGATCGTCTTGCCGTCGGGGCTGACCGTGTAGCTCTGCGCCAGTTCGGGGATGATCGTGCTGGCGTCGAACGTCCAGTGGCCGTTCACCTGCTTGCGGCCGAAGCGGGCCAGGCGGTCGTAGACGACCATGCTCAGGCCGAAGGCTTCGCGGGTCGAGCCATAGACTGTCAGGTCAAGTGTATTGATGTTGGCCCCGGTGACGTAGCGGAGCGTCTCCTCCCGGCTTTGTGCGAGCGCGACGCCTGGCAGGGCCGAGAGGCCCGCGAGGCCGGCGGTGGCCTGGAGGATGGAACGGCGCGTTGTGGTCATATGTCTGATGTTCCGGCGTTGCTGACGTTGTGCGGCGCAGCAAGTACCGTGCCAGACGCCATTGCAGCGGCCGGCAGCCTGGATCGGGCACCTTGACCTGCCCCGGCCAGCGCGTAGAACCACCCTGGCAAGGAGAAGGTCGTGTGAACATCCAGAATACGCTTCGCTCCGGCCCCACCGAACGGGGCCGTTTCGGCGAGTATGGCGGCCGCTTCGTCGCCGAGACGCTGATGCCGCTGATCCTGGAGGTCGAGCGCGCCTATAATGCCGCCAAGGCCGACCCGGATTTCGACGCGGACCTGAAGCACCACCTGACCCATTATGTGGGCCGGCCCAGCCCGCTGTGGTTCGCCGAACGGCTGACCCAGGAACTCGGCGGCGCCAAGGTCTACTTCAAGCGCGACGAGTTGAACCATACCGGCAGCCACAAGGCCAACAACTGCATGGGCCAGATCCTGCTGGCCCGCCGGATGGGCAAGACCCGCATCATCGCCGAGACCGGCGCCGGCCAGCACGGCGTCGCCACCGCTACGATGTGCGCGCTCTTCAACCTGCCCTGCACCGTCTACATGGGCGCGACCGACGTCGAGCGGCAGAAGCCCAACGTCTTCCGCATGAAGCTGCTGGGCGCCGAGGTGAAGCCCGTCACCTCCGGTGCCGGCACGCTGAAGGACGCGATGAACGAAGCGCTGCGCGACTGGGTCGCGAACGTCCAGGACACCTATTACCTGATCGGGACCGTCGCCGGCCCGCACCCGTATCCGCAGATGGTGCGCGACTTCCAGTCGGTGATCGGCGAAGAAGCCAAGGTCCAGCTCCAGGAGGCCGAAGGCCGGTTGCCCGACGCGGCCGTTGCCTGCATCGGCGGCGGATCGAACGCCATGGGCCTGTTCCACCCGTTCCTCGACGACCGCTCAGTACGCCTAATCGGCGTGGAGGCCGGCGGCCACGGGATCGAGACCGGGCAGCACGCGGCTTCGCTGACCGGCGGCCGGCCGGGCGTGCTGCACGGCAACCGCACCTATCTGCTGCAGGACGATGACGGGCAGATCATCGAGGCGCATTCCATCTCCGCCGGCCTGGACTATCCCGGCATCGGGCCGGAGCATTCCTGGCTGCACGATATCGGCCGGGTCGAATACGTCTCGGCGACGGACCAGGAGGCGCTGGCCGCGTTCCAGCTCTGCACGCGCACGGAAGGGATCATCCCGGCGCTGGAGCCGGCGCATGCGCTGGCCCATGTGACCAAGCTCGCGCCGACCATGGGCAAGGACGAGATCATCCTGATGAATCTCTGCGGCCGGGGCGACAAGGACATCTTCGCCGTCGCCGAACACCTGGGCGTCAGGCTATGAGCCGCATCGCTGCCCGTTTCGCGGAATTGAAGAAGCAGGGCCGCGGGGCGCTGATTCCCTTCCTGGAAGCCTATGACCCGGATCGCGAAACCAGCATGGCGCTGCTGCGTGGCATGCCCGCCGCCGGCGCCGACCTGATCGAGATCGGCATGCCCTTCACCGACCCGATGGCCGATGGGCCGATCATCCAGGCGGCGGGCAAGCGCGGCCTCGCCGCCGGGGTGAAGGTCGCCGGCGTCCTGTCGATGGTGAAGGCATTCCGCGCCCAGGACGAGGCGACGCCGGTCGTGCTGATGGGCTACCTGAATCCGATCCTGTCCTATGGCCCCGAGAAATTCTGCGCCGACGCCGCCGCCTCGGGCGTGGATGGGTTGATTATCGTCGACCTGCCGACCGAAGAAGCGGACATGCTGGTGCCGTTCGCCAACGCCAGCGGACTGGACGTGATCCGGCTGGTGGCGCCGACGACGGACGACAAGCGGCTGCCGCACGTGCTGAACGGCAGCTCCGGTTTCGTTTATTACGTCAGCATCACGGGCATCACCGGCACCACCAGCGCGACGCAGGAACACCTGGCGACGGCGATCCCGCGCATCCGCAAGGCGACGCAACTGCCGATCGCCATCGGCTTCGGCGTCCGCACGCCGGAACAGGCCGGCCATGCCGCGCGCGTGGCGGACGCGGCGGTGGTGGCCTCGGCGCTGATCGATACGCTTTCGACCTATCTGGACGCCGACGGCAAGGCCAGGCCCGGCGCGGTCGAAGCAGTGCTGGACCAGGTACGCGGCCTGGCCGCAGCGGTGCGCAAGCCATAAGGGGGTTGCGCGCGATCATGCTGGCGGTCGCCGCCGCCAGCATCCTGGCGGGCGCCGTCATCGCGATCCTGCCCGCCCTGATCCTCTCGCTCGTCCACCTCTTCTACGATAGTTCCGGTGGCATACTGATCCTGCTCGGCAACCTGCTGAAGCTGCTGCCGCATCCGGCCTTCACGCCAGGTGCGGGCGGCGGCCTGCCGATCTTCCAGGCGCTGGAGGACCATGTCGGCCTGGTATTGTTCCGCTCACTGACCGGCGCCGTGCTGTGCTCCATCGCCTTCACGATGCTGATCGCCCGGCGGCGCGGATGGCTCGTTGCGGCGTGCTGTTGCGTGGCCGGACTGATCGCCGGCCATGGCGCGATCCTGGCGTTGATACCGGCGATCGTGTTCGCCCCGGCGATTGCCGTTGGGCAGTTCCGTCCGACGGGAATATGAAATCTTGACGACATCGACGGAACCGCGTGGTTCCGAGCTTGCAATGAGGTGGCGGGTCCGCTTGGTAACGCGGGTCCGTGCCGAGGAATTGCCCATGCGCCGTTTGTTTCGCCTGCTGGCCTCCACCGCCCTCGCGGTCTCCATGTTGGGCCACGCCGTCCCGTCACGTGCCGCCGCCGCCGAACCGGTCAGGCCGCGCAACGTCATCCTGTTCGTCGCGGACGGGCTGCGGCCGGGCATGGTGAACGAGACGACGGCGCCGACCATGGCCGCCCTGATGGCACGCGGCGTGCGCTTCGCCAACAGCCACTCGCTGTTTCCGACCTTCACGACGCCGAACGCCTCGGCCATGGCAACCGGCCATTACCTGGGCGACACCGGCGATTTCAGCAACACGATCTATAGCGGCTTCCCGGTCCCCGGCGCCGGCGGCAGCCTGACGCCATTCCTGGAGAGCGATCCGGTGCTGGGTGACGTCGACGAACATTTCGCTGGAAACTACCTGAACGAGACGACGATCCTGCGTGCCGCCGCCGGCGCGCGCCTGTCCACCGCCACCATCGGCAAGCTGGGACCGTCGCTGATCTTCGACCATGCCGACCGCACGGGCAGTCCGACCATCGTGCTGGACGATTCCACCGGCCGCGCCGGCGGCATCCCGCTGTCGGAGGAGATGCAGGCGGCGCTGAAGGGCGCCGAACTGCCGCTGCAGGCGCCGACACGAGGCGACAATGCCAAGGCCGGCACCTTCCAGACGCCGGGCACGACCGTGGCCAATGCCGCGCAGCAGAACTGGTTCGCCGACGCGGCCGCGCAGGTCGTGCTGCCGCTGTTCAAGCAGCGCAAGCGGCCGTTCGTCATGGTGTTCTGGTCACGCGATCCGGACGGTACCCAGCATAACCAGGGCGATTCGCTGAACCGGCTGATGCCCGGCATCAACGGACCGACCTCCCTGGCCGCGATCAAGAACGCCGACGACGACCTGGCGAAGCTGCTGGCGGCCGTGAAAGCGCTGGGGCTGGAGTCGACGACGGACGTGATCCTGACATCGGACCACGGGTTCTCGACGATCTCCAAGGAAAGCACCACAAGCTTCGCCGCGCAGCAGAGCTACAAGGACGTGCCGCCGGCGTTCCTGCCGCCTGGTTTCGTTGCGATCGATATCGCCCACGGCCTGGGCATGAAGCTGTTCGATCCGGACGCGAAAAACGCGCCCGTGGCGGATGGCGCCTACCCCTCGCGGGCGAACGGGCTGATCGGTGACGACCCGGCGCATCCCGCCGTGGTGGTCGCGGCCAATGGCGGGTCCGACCTTGTCTACATGCCGACACCCGACAAGGCGCTTGCGGCGAAGCTGGTGAAGATCCTCTCGGCCGAGGATTACGTCAGCGGATTGTTCGTGGACTCGCGCCTGGGCCCGATCCCCGGCACGCTGCCGCTGACGGCGATCTCGCTGGAGGGTTCGGCGGTGACGCCGATGCCGGCGATCGCGGTGAATTTCCGCACCTTCGCCACCGGTTGCGCCGATCCGACCACCTGCGGGGTAGAGGTCGCCGACACCGGCCTGCAGCAGGGCCAGGGCATGCATGGCAGCTTCAGCCGCGCGGATACGCGCAACATCATGGGGGCGGCAGGACCGGATTTCCGGGTCAAGTACATCGACCCCGCCCCTGCCAGCAATGCCGACCTGGGCAAGACCATCGCCCGGATCATGGGCCTGCGCATGAAGGACAAGGGCAAGCTGGTCGGCCGGGTGCTGACGGAAGCGATGCCGAACGGCGCTGCGATCCGCGCCCGCCCGCTGGTGCTGCGGTCGGGGCCGGACGCGAACGGAAACGTGACGGTGTTGAAATACCAGATCGTTGGGGCAACGAAGTATTTCGACGCCGCCGGTTATCCGAACCGGACACTCGGGCTTCAGTGATCGAGAACGGTAAACCCGATCAGCCCGCCTTGAATTCCGTCCGGATCGCCGCCGAATGGGCGCCGATCGCGGGCACGGGGCCCAGGGCGAGCGTCTCTCCGCTGCGGATCACCGCCGGTGCGACGATCTCTGCCGTCCCACCGGTCGGCAGCGCCACCGGCGTGCGGCGCAACGCAGGATGGTGGCCCAGCGCGGCAAGGTCGTTGACGAAGCCATAGGCCGTGTTGGCGGCGCGCAACTTGGCGGCGGCTTCGTCCCTGGTCAGGACCGCGAAACCCCGGCCGACCCGTTCGTCGACCGTCGCGCGGTTCGCCACGCGGATGTTGTTCGTCTCGAAACCGGGCTTTTTCGGCAGATCCGGCTCATCCAGGAACCCCGCGCAGAACGCCGCCCATTCCCGCTCATTCTGGATCGAGATCAACACCAGCGCACCGTCCTTGGTGGCAAAGGCGCCATAGGGGCAGATCGACGGATGCGCCAGGCCCATGCGCTGGGGCGCCTTGCCGGTGCCCTCGAAATACAGCAGCGGCACGTTCATCCAGTCGGCGACGGCGTCGAACAAGCTGACCTTCAGGCCCTTGCCGCGGCCGGTGAGGCCGCGCTCGATCAGCGCCTCCAGCACACCCGTATAGGCGTTCATGCCGCAGCCGATATCGGCGATCGACACGCCGACCCGGCCGGGTCCGGCGGGATGGCCGGTGACCATGGCCAGTCCGGACTCCGCCTGCACCAGCAGGTCGTAGGCCTTCATCGACGCGTATTCGCCGGTATCGCCATAGCCCGAGATATCGACCGTGATCAGGCGCGGGTATTTCGCGCGCAGGTCAGCCGATCCGAAGCCGGACCGGGCGGCGGCGCCGGGGGCGAGATTCTGGATGAAGACGTCCGCTTTCGCCAGGATCCGATGCAGCAGCGCCGCGTCGTCCGGGTTCTTGATATCGGCGACCAGGCTCTCCTTGCCGCGGTTGAGCCAGACGAAATAGCTGGACGTGCCCTGGACGGCGCTGTCGTAGCCGCGGGCGAAGTCGCCTTCCGGCCGCTCGATCTTGATCACCCGCGCGCCGGCATCGGCGAGGCGGGCAGCGCAATAGGGCGCGGCGACGGCCTGTTCCAGGGAGACGACAAGCAGGCCGGCGAGGGGTTGGGTCATGGGCGGGTAGTCCTTGGCGTTCGGAGGCAAAGGACCATGGCGGAGGGGTGGAGGCAAGGTTCGTCGGACAATCGACAAGCCTGGTCCGACTGAGCGTGAAATTGTCCCTTTTCTAGATCAAGATACAGTGCGGCCTATCTATTCGTTAAATTAGACGAAAAATGCAAAAATAGTTCCCCTCTCTGGGCGCATCCGTGCTAAAAGCAGCCCCACATTGGCAGCGTAATATTCTCCCGATATTCCCGCTCTGGTAGTAGGACTCATGATACGGCGATCCTTTGGTGATGGCGCCAGCATTTCCGTGCTCGGCATCGGCTGTGGGCGCGTGGGATCGGTCAGCAATCCCGTCCCAATGCGAGAAATCGAAGCGACGCTTGAGGCCGCGGTCGACGCCGGTGTCACCTTTTTCGACACCGCCGATATCTATGGCCAGGGCGACAGCGAGCGAACCCTTGGACGTCTGCTTCGACGCCACCAAGGGTTGTTTGTCGTCACCAAGGCCGGTGGTCGCCACAGCCGCTATGCCGGCATGATTCGATTGGCCAAGCCAATCCTCCGGATGGCGGCGAGGTCACGGGCCGAGGTTCGGAATGCCGTGCTGACGGCACGCACGGCGTCCGTCGTGCATGAATTTTCGCCGAACGATCTGGCGCAGGCGGTCGAAGCTTCAAGGCGTCGCCTGAAACTCGACCAGCTTCATGGGTTGCTTCTCCACGACCCGTCGCTTGAAACGTTACGCAAGCCGGAAATTCACGATTTTCTCGCTGACATTCTCCGTCGAGGCCACGCCGCTCGGGTTGGCGCGTCGGTGGACTCCCTTGATGCCTTGGACGTCGCGGTCGGGATACCTGCGCTCAGCATGGTCCAGGTTCCGCTGGTATTGGCCGAATCGCTGCCGGGTACCGGCACACTTGAAACCATCCGGCGACGCAAGATCGGGCTGTTCGCGCGGGAAGTCCTGCGTGCACGAAGCCAGTCCGCGAACCGGACCGCGCGCGAAGCGGTGGCGGCGGCCATCGCCCCGGACTTCATCACGGCCGCGATTGTCGGCGCCAGCACACGACATCACCTCAACGACCTGTTGCCTGCGGCACAATGATTCGCGGGGCGGAAACCCTGGCGGATGGCGGCACGACCGAAGCCGATGTCGCGATCGTCGGGGCGGGTGCCGTCGGTGTCGCCCTGGCGACCAGGCTCGCGGACCATGTGGGCCGCATCGTCCTGGTTGAAGCCGGCAACGAACGTTTCAGGTCATCCGACAACGACCGGTTCTTCAAGGCCGAGACGGTCGAGGGCACGCTGCATCCGCCGACAGAGTTGAACCGGCGGCGGATGCTGGGCGGAACGACCACGGTCTGGGGTGGCCGCTGCATCCCCTTCGACGAAGCCGATTTCGCACCGGCGCCCGGCCGCGACGAGTGGCCGATCAGCTATGCGGCGTTTGCTTCCTATGTACCCGAGGCGCTCACGTTGCTCGATGCCGGTCCGGCGGAGTTCGCGGCCGCCAATGCCCTGCCGAACCATCCGGTGCCGCTCGCGGGGACTGCCGGCGACCTCGTTCTTGATCGTATCGAACGATACAGCAAGCCGACGAATGTCTGGGCCAAATTCGGAAAGGCATTGGTTCAGTCTGAAAACGTGACGGTGATCAGCAACGCCACCTGCACAAACGTACTCACCAACGGTCCAGGAACCCGGGTCGCCGGGCTTGAACTCCGGACAGAGACCAATCGCCGCCATACGATCACCGCAGGGACCGTCGTATTGGCATGTGGCGGCCTTGAAACGCCCCGGCTGATGTTGGCGTCGCGGGGCAGTCTCTCGTGTGGGCTGGGCAATGCGCGTGACCTGGTGGGCCGGTTCTACATGACCCACCTGGTCAGCAGCGGCGACAATGCCGGCGCCATCCGCTTCGCCAACCCCGAGACCGCCTGGGCTTTCGACTTTCACAAGACCGTCGACGGCGTGTACGGGCGCCGGATGATGCTGCTGTCGGAAACCGTGCGCCGGCGGGACAACCTGCCCAACATCGTCTTTCGCCCCAGCCGCCCGCCGATCGACGATGCGTCGCACGCCAATTCCGTCCTGTCGACAATGTTTCTAGTCCGGAATCTTCTGATACCCCCGGAATATGCCCGCAGCCTGACTTCGCGGTTCGGCAACCTGCGCAGCGCGCAAGTGTGGCGCGACCATGTGCCGAATATCCTCTTGGGCCTGCCCGGCCTGGCGCGGTTCAGCACAGACTGGCTGGTGCGACGGATTCTGGCGTCGCGAAAACTGCCGTCGATATTCTTGTATCGAAAGGATGGTCTGTACCCGCTCGAATTCAACGCCGAGCAGGTGCCCAACCCGGAGTCACGCGTTCGGCTTGGGCAGGAGGCGGATCCTTTGGGCATGCCACGGCTGATCGTGGACTGGCGATATCACGAGGCCGAGTTGGAGGCCATCTGCCGGGCGTATCATGCGCTGGCCACATCTGTCGCCAGCACCGGTCTGGGCGAAGTGGCGCTTGATCCCGACTTCCCCAGCCGTGTCAGGCACGCACTCGTACCCCAGGGCGGGCATCATATCGGAACCGTCCGAATGGGAACGGACGCGTCAACCGGCGTCGTCGACACGCATTGCGAGGTTTGGGGAACGCGCGGATTGTTTGTGGCGGGGACATCGGTCCTGCCGACCTCGGGCTTCGCCAATCCAACATTGACAGCCTTGGCCCTTGCCCTGCGATTGGCCGACCACCTCGTCAACCGGCGGGTACTTCCGGCACATGATACAGCGACGTCCAGGGCTCCCATGTGCGAAACCGAAGCCGGATCACCGCCTTCGGCCTAGCGCCCATGGCCGGGCGGCGCGGCAGCCGATGCCTGGTTCTACCCCCACCGCCCCAGCGTCACCGCCCGCGCCCGCCGCGTCACCCAGGTCGCCCAAACCACCTGGGGCGGTACCACAAGCAACAGCACCGCCGGCTTCCACATCGCGGGGCTCGAGACGAAGACCAGGCTGCAGCACCCTCCGTACACCGCGAACCCCCAATGCAGCAGCGTCACCGCCACCGGGCTCATGCCCGACCGTTGCGCCACCTGGTACAGGTGCCCTCGATGCGGCCGCGCGATCGGCTCGTGCTGCAGGACGCGCCGCACCAGCGTGAAGGCGACGTCGAACAGCACGCCCGACAGCAGCATCGGCATCAGCAGGAACGACAGTTCCACCCCGTCGAAGCGGCTGGCGACAATCGCCAGCATCGCCAGGATGAAGCCGCAGAACTGGCTGCCGACATCGCCCATGAAGATCCGGGCGCGAGGGAAGTTGAACGGCAGGAACCCCGCCAGGCCGCAGGCGAGCAGCCCGGCCGCGGCATAGGCGAACCAGCCGCCGTGCTGTTCGGCGATGAAGACGATGAACAGGCAGGCGATCAGGCTGACCCCGCCGGCCAGGCCGTTCATGCCGTCGATGAAGTTCATCGCGTTGGTGGTGAAGATGATCCAGGCCAGGGACGCCGCCGCGCCGATCCAGCCCAGCGCCCAGGCCCCGCGCCAGGGGACATGCGGATCGCTGACGTAAAGCCCGCTCGTCACCGCCACCAGGGCCGCCGCCAGCTGGGCCGTCAGCTTGATGCTGAACGGCCAGTCATACAGGTCGTCCAGGAACGACACGACGGCGATCGCCACCGACGCCTCGATCACGCCCCGGAAATACGGATCGGCCAGGCGCGCGAACTCGCCGTAGCGGTACAGCACCGCGATGCCGAGCAGGAAGGTGACGACGACGCCGACCCCGCCGCCCTTGGGCGTCGGCTTGACGTGCAGCTTGCGCGTCTCCGGCGTGTCCATGATCCGCACGGAGATCATCAGCCGCACCACGGCGGCCGAGACCAGGATCAGCGCCGCGGCAAGGCCCAGGTGACGGAGGAACGCGGCAAGGGTCATGGGGGGCGACGATCCGGCGGTCAGGGCGCGACGCCTGGCAGGTCCGGGTCGCGCGAGAAAACGACAGGCGAGGACCGGTTGACTCGATGTCCCCGGTCCCGGCGGGCCGGATCGTCTATACCCTTGGGCCGCTCATGTCACCCGTTCAGCGCATGAACCCTTCCAGCTCATCCTTCGCCCAGGCGATCGACTGCTCGATCGACTGGCCGGCGACCAGCTTGGAGACCATGGTCGGGATCAGCCCGCGATTCCAGGCCTGCACGCCGATCTCGGGCGGCCCCGAAGAGCCGGTGACGTAATATTCCGCGTCGTGCCAGGGGCGGATCGGGTAGTTGTAGACGGTGCCCTTCGGCGGCTCGACCTCCGCCCAGATCTTGAAGTCGGACATCGAGAGATAGGGCGGGATGTCATAGCCGAACACGGCGGAGGTCAGCGTCTCCATCTGCTCGCGCTCGCCCAGGTAGCGCAGGATGTCCATGCCGGCGGACTTGTTCTGCGCGAAGCTCCACATGCCGAAGAAATACGGCCGCATGGGCACGAACCGGCCTTTCGGTCCGCGCGGATTGGGGAAGGTCCACAAATCCTCGGCGATCGACGGGTTGTCGCGCTTGGCCACCGCCCAGGCCGACGGCGGGTTCCAGATCATCGCCGACTTGCCGGAGATCAGCGCCCGGTTGTTCGACGCGTCGTCATAGCTGACGGTGTCGGCGGGCAGCCACGGGATCATCTTCTTAGCATATTCCAGCGCCATCTTCACGTTGTCGGAATCGACGGTGACGTTGCCCTTGGCGTCCACGAGGTCGGCGCCGAACGCCCCGAACGTCGCCCCCCAGGTCTGGTTGGAGTCGGTCGTGGCACCGCAGCCAAAACCGAAATGATACCCTGCCTTGGCGCAGGCCTCGGCGGCCTTGAGCTGGGTGTCATAGGTCCAGTCGGCCGAGGCCTCGGGCGTCGCCGGCGCGTTCGGGAACCATTTCCGGACATCGACCCCGGCGTGTTTCTGCATCAGGCTGATGCGTGCGCAGGGCGTCAGCGGGGCCGAACCCCAGGCCACGGGGACCGCCTTCCAGTGCCCGCCGGAGACGCCCAGATACTCGTACGCGCGGCCGATCTTGCCGTATTTGGCGATGAAGTCCTTCATGATCGCATCGACCGGATCGAGGGAGTCGGCATATTCGTGCACCGACCACATGTCGAAGGCGTAGATGTCGTGGCCGGTCTTCGCCTGCGCCTCGGCCGCCATGGTGATGTTGATCTTATTGCCGATGGCGGTCAGGAAATCGACCTGGACGTCGACCTTGTTCTTCTCGGACCAGGCGGCGATAACCTTGCGCATCGCATCGTTCCCGGCAGGCACCCAATGGTCCCAAAGCGCCAGACTCAACCGCCCTGCGGCGCCCGCTGTGCTGACGTGGACAAGTGGAAGGGCCGTGGCGGCAGCGCCTAGGCGCAACGCCTTGCGACGCGACAAGCGCGAGGTCATGGATTTCGTCTCCCTGTGTTGCGGCACGATGCCGCTTATCGTTGGCACATCGACTATGACGCAGCAGACCGGTCGTTACAAGGTCATCAGCATTGTCCCGCGCGGCGGACCCGGCCGATGATCCGGATCACCCGCAGCCTGAGCCTCGATGAACGGGCGCTGAGCGAGACCTTCCTGCGCGCCTCGGGTCCCGGCGGACAGAACGTCAATAAAGTGGAGACGGCGGTACAGCTTCGCTTGTCGCTCGACCGCGCCGACCTGCCGCCGCCGCTGCGCGCACGACTGGAACGCCTGGCCGGGCGGCGGCTGACGCAGGAAGGCGAGATCGTCATCACCGCGCGCGAGCACCGGTCGCAGGAACGCAACCGCGCGGCGGCCCTGGCGGTGCTGACCGACCTGATCCGCCGCGCGGCGGTGGCGCCGAAACGGCGGATCGCGACGAAGCCGACGCTGGGGTCCCAGGAACGCCGGTTGAAAGCCAAGGCCCGCCGATCCGGACTCAAGCAGGTCCGCACCGCTCGGATCGAAGATTGAGACCGTCCGAAGCCGTCGCCGATATGGGCAGCGTCGCGGGTGGGAATATCTGACTGGCGCTAGACGCTCTCGACCACCCGCGACGGCAGCCGGGCGGATGAGCGGACCGCATCCTGAGCCCCGATCCGGTCGGCGAACTGCGCCATGTCGACGGGCCGCGGGCCCTGCTTGCCGAGCACGCCGCCCAGAAGGCGCGCGAGGAGGCCCCGCACCGGATAGGGGCGATCGCACAGCCGGCGGACCAGACCGGGATCGCTCCAAGGGACGTCGTGGTGGGTGGTCCGCAGCAGGTCGGCCGGCGCGCCCTGCTGCCAGGCATGGGGGAAATAGGCCACCAGCGGGTTCTCGCCGATGGTCGAGGCGGCATGGCAGGCCGCGCCGGTGATCTTGCCCATCAGTGCCGCGACCGGGTCGCCGCCCGCCCCGCCGGCCAAGGTGCAGAGCATGGTGATCCGCGGGTTCATTTCGATCAGCGACGCCAGCCCCGTCCCGTTCTCGATGATGAAGTCGAAGCCGCAGAAGCCCGACAGGCCAAGCCGGCGGACGATGCGCTCCGCCGCCCGTCGCATGTCAGGGCTGTCGATCAGCCGTACGATGGTGGCGGCGCTGGTGGGTCCCTGGGTGTGCAGGGCCTCGACGGCCAGGAACGCGACCACCTCGCCCTGCCAGCACGCGACCGCGCAGTTTCCCGGTCGGCCGGCGACGAAGGGTTGGACGCTGACCCGCCCGCGCTCCGCCCGACGCCATTCGCGCATGGCGAACCGGTCGCGGTTCACGACCCTGTTCTTCAGCGCCCGCATCAAGCCCAGCGGCCGGGACAGTTGGCGGAACGCGCTCAAGGCTTCGGCCGGGGAAACCGCGACGACGACGCCGGTGCCGCCGCTGGTGCCGTCCCGTTTCAGGACGAATGGGAACGGGTGGTCCGCCTGCCACGCCGCCAGCGCCGCCTCGTCGGGGAGGTCGCGGCTGGGCACCGCCCTCACTCCCTCCTGCTCCGCCGCAGTGAGCAGCGCGCCGCGGGAGAGCATGGCCGGAAAGGCGCGCGGGTCGCCCATCGACCGCTCGATCCGGCTCGCCACGAAGGCATTGGCCTGGGAACGGGCCCGGGCGTGCGCATGCTGCAGGTCGACCAGCGCATGGTCGTCGCACACCACGATCAGGTCCGGTTTTTCCGCTTCGATCAGCGCGACCAGCGCGGCGGCGGTATCCTGGACCGGATACTCATACACGGCGTCAAGGCCCGCCGTCCCTGGCAGAGGATGGCCGCGCGTGGGACACACGCCGACGACACGGGCGCCCAAGTCCGAGAAGCGGATGGCGAGGCGGGCCGAGCAGGGCCAGTAGGAACCGTCCACCAGCATCACGGCAGGCGGGACGGCACACGCGACATTCGGCAAGTTGTTCATCTGCGATAAAGGGATCGTTTGGTTGCCCGCGAGATTATTTGTCCTGTAGAACGCTGCGCCGCCTCTCCCCTCATCAGCGATGCTGTTGCTGCGAGATCGAAACTATACTCCCGTCGCATCAGTTGAGAAAAGCCATTAAGCTACAACCTGGAATAACGCAAGCTTTATCCTGGAATAACGCAACCCTCATAAGGCTTCGCCGCCGTTCGGCTCGCCAGCCGGGACCCTGCCAAACCGGGGAGGGTCCTGCCCTGCGCCGCGTGGATCGCATCGACGCCTTCTGCTGCCTACGGAACAAGGCTCGGAACACAGCATGAGCACGACTACCGACATCGCGATCATCGGCGCCGGCCCCTATGGCCTGTCGCTCGCGGCCTATCTGCGGGCGGCAGGTGCTGACTTCCGCATCTTCGGGACGCCCATGTTCAGTTGGCGCACCCAGATGCCCAAGGGCATGAAGCTGAAATCCGACGGCTTCGCGTCCTCGCTCTATGACCCGCGCGGCGTGCTGCCGCTGCGCGCCTATTGCGCGGAAAACGGCATCCCCTATGCCGATCTCGGCCTGCCGGTGCCGCTGGAGGTGTTCTGCGAGTACGGCCTCGCCTTCCAGCAGCGGATGGTGCCGATGGTCGAGGAGAAGATGCTGCTCGGCCTCACCCGCGATGGCGCGGCCTGGCGCCTGACCCTGGATGACGGGGAGACGTTCACCGCGCGCCGGGTCGTGCTCGCCATCGGTATCTGCCACTTCGCCTATCTGCCCGAGGTGTTCCGGGGCATCGACAAGGCGCTGGTGACGCATAGCTCGGACCATACCGACCTGTCCGGCTTCGCCGGCAAGTCGGTCGCTGTGATCGGGGCCGGCGCCTCCGCCATCGACGCGGCCGCCTTGCTGGGTCAGGCGGGCGCGAAGGTGGAGGTGATCGCGCGCAAGCCGGTGATCCATTTCCACAACCCGCCCCCGCCCGGCGGCCGGACCTTCATGGAGAAGGTGCGGGCACCCACCACGACGGTCGGCCCGGGTTGGCCGTCCTTCCTCTGCACCCATGCGCCACTGGTGTTCCATGCGATGCCGGAGGCGTTCCGGCTGAAGGTGGTGCGGAAGCATCTCGGCCCGGCGCCCGGCTGGTTCGTCCGCGAGCATGTCGAGGGCAAGATGCCGCTGCGCGTGTCCACGCGCGTGGAGCGGGTAAACCCGGTCGACGGGCGGGTCCGGCTCGACCTCGCCGGAGAGGACGGCAGCCGATCGCAGTTGGAGGTCGACCATGTCGTCGCCGGCACCGGCTATCGCGTGGACCTCCGCCGGCTGGGCTTCCTCGACGCCGCGCTGCGGGGGGACATCCGGTCGGTGGAGGAGACGCCGGTGCTCGATTCCCATTTCGGCGCATCGGTGAAGGGGCTGTATTTCGTCGGCGCGTCGGCCGCCAACGCGTTCGGCCCCGTGCTGCGGTTCGCCTGCGGGGCCGAGTTCACGGCAAAGCGGCTGTCACGGCACCTGACGGCCCGGCGGTAGCGGCGCGGTTTTCGCTGGGTGTGTCAGGCCCTTCGCGCCGCGGCCGGCCTCATGCCGGTCAGCCCAGCAGGGCCCGCCCGATCAGGGCCACCCCCAGCACCGTCAGCGTCGCGAGGGCCGTCATCCGGTGATGGACCGGCCGGGCGCGGTGGAACGCCCAGGTCCCGAGGCGGGTACCCAGGAACAGGATGGGGGTCGTCGTCACCGCCCAGATCAGGACATCACGCGTGATCAGGCCTCGCCAGACCATCGGCACCAGGGATGCGCAACCTGACAGCATGAAATAGACGATGGTGGTCGCCCGCATGCGCGACGCGGAGTGGCCGATCGCCAGCAGATAGACCACCACGGGCGTGCCGCCCATCGACGCCAGCCCGCTGATGATCCCCGACACCATCCCGACCCCCGCGCCGACCCGCCAGGACGGTCGGGGCGGCAGCCGCAGGCCCTGTTGGACCAACCCGACCGAGGCCAGGATGATCAGGCCGATCGCCAAGCGCACCGCGTTCGGGGCAAAGCCGGTCAGGACCGTCAGCCCGATCGGCACCCCCACCAACAGGCCCGGCAGCAGCGTCCCGACCGCGCGCCAGTCGCACAGCTTCGCCGCGCTCCGCAGGCCCATCAGGCCTATGGCCACCTGCAGCACGACGACCAGGGGCACGACTTCCTTGGGCGGCAGGGCGAGGCTCAGCAGCGGCACACTGGCCAGTCCAAAGCCGAATCCCGTGAAACCGCGCAGAACGGCGGCGGCGAATACGCCGATCAACGCAGTCAAAAGGCTGTAGATCATTGGAGAATGGCCGTTTTTCCCACCCTGGACTTCACGGGCCGACCATTGCGGAAGGCGTGTCTATCGTCAAATCGAACAGAATCTTCGGTATTGGGGTTGTCACGACAGTCATTTCTGAGCATGTTGCCAGTCATGGAACGAGGGAAACCCTCTTGCGGCACGAAAAAATGCCGCAAATTCGCCATTTTGGCGAATTCCTTTCAGACAATGCTGGTCAATTTGACCGCATTGACGGCGATCTATTGCCTACTGAACCACAAGCGTAACGGTTTGCCAAATTTTGCAACCGTTTCACACTCTATCTAGAGAGGTCATGTATGAAGAGCCATTGCGCTATGGCAATATTTGCGGCATCGGCCGCGTTGATCCTGTCGCAGCCCGCGGCAATGGCCCGCACCCGTCCCCACCCGCATCACGTCGTCACCCCGGTCGCAGCACAGCAGCACGCCGCCAACGCGACCTGGGTGGGGGAGACCGGCAAGGCGTCCTATTACAGCTCCCGCTACAACGGCCGGATCACCTCCAGCGGCCAGCGCTTCAGCCAGAATGAGCTGACCGCCGCCCATGCCTGGCTGCCCTTCGGCACGAAGATCCGCGTCTATTGCCAGGCAACCGGCCGTTCAGTGATCGTCACCGTCACCGACCGGATCTATTCCAACCGCCGCATCCTCGACCTCTCCCGCTCCGCCGCCCAGGAACTGGGCATCATCCGCCGCGGTGTCGCCAAGGTTTCCCTGACGCCGGTCTGACGCCTCCGCTGTCCCTCTGACACGTCGTTCCGGACCATGCTAAGGCACTGGACCGGGAGGATGAACCAATGTTCCAGGATTGCCGCGGCGTCACCTACACGACCGATTCCGAACAGGCGGTCGCCGCGTTCGACCGGGTCGTGGACGGATACCTGGGCTATCGCGCCGACATGAAACCCCGGATGGACGCCGTGATGGCGGCCGATCCGGCGTTTGGCATGGCGCATTGCCTCCAGGGCTACTTGCTGATGATGGGCTTCAACGCCGCCGGCCTGCCCGGTGCCAGGGCGGCGCTGGCCGCCGCACGCCGCGCCGCCGGGACCGAGCGGGAGGAAGCGCACAAGGCCGCGCTCGATGCCTGGATCGAGGGCGATCCGGAGCGCGCGGCCGATATCTGGGAGCAGATCGCGCGCGATCACCCGCACGACATCCTGGCATTCCGCCTGGCGCATTTCGTCAATTTCTGGACCGGGCGGGCGGATGCGATGCTGGCCTCGGTGCGAGGGATCGAGCGGCACTGGAGCGCGGCGCTGCCCGGTTACGGCTCCATCCTGGCCTGCCGCTGCTTCGCGCATGAGGAGAACGGCTATTACCTGGAAGCCGAACTGGCGGGACGGGCCGCGATCCGGGTGAACCCGGCGGACCTGTGGGGCGCGCACGCGGTCGCGCATGTGCTGGAGATGACCGGGCGTCGGCGGGAGGGCATCGCCTGGGTCGAGGCACTGCAGCCGCATTGGGACGGCGGCAACAACCTCAAGCACCATCTGTGGTGGCACCAGGCGCTGTATCACCTCGAACTCGGCGACACCGACCGGGTGCTGGCGCTGTATGACGCGGGGTTCCGCGACCTGGGCTCGCCGCTGACCGGCGCCGCGCCGGACCTTTATATAGATGTACAGAACGCCGCCTCGATGCTGTACCGGCTGCATCGCCTGCGGGTCGACGTCGGCGACCGGTGGACGGAGCTGGCGGACAAGGCGGAGGGCCGCATTGGCGACTGCCAGTCGGCCTTCACCCTGCCCCACTGGATGATGGCCCTGGCCGCCACCGGCCGGGACGATGCCGCTTCGCGCATGTTGGCCGGGATGCGCGCGTTCGGCCGGGAACACTCGCCGCTGGCGGCGCTGGTCCGCACCGTGGCCCTGCCGGCGACCGAGGCGGTGCTGGCGAACCTGCAGGGCCGCCACCTCGACGCGCTGGCGGCGATGCGTCCGGTGCTGGGTGACCTGTACCGGCTGGGCGGCAGCCATGCGCAGCAGGACGTGCTGGAGCAGGTGTTCCTGGACTCGGCGCTGAAGGCCGAGGCCAAGGCGGACGTGCGCCTGCTGCTGGAACGGGTCGCGGGGCGCTGCAGGCTGTCCCCGGCGCATCGGGCCGGGTATGCGATGGCGGCGCGGTCGATGGGGTGAGCGCCGGACGGCCCCGTCATGAAACCATCCCTAGAGCCTTCGTAACCCTGGACAAAGTTTCGCACCGCGTGGCACGTTGCCGCTTTCGCGGTAGGAAGAGGATAACCGAGTGTCTGCCTGCTTGGGCCTGGCAGCCATGACCGTCGCCAACGGCCCGGCGAGCGTCCCTGTGGGATGCAAGGCATGACCGGCCAAGGCCCGCTCGACGAGATGGCGGATGGCTACGGCCAGGCAAAGCCTTACTGGCGACCGCTCCTGTCGATCCTGTTCGCCCTGGGCCACGAGACGCTGTCGGAGCGCACGCGGATCCTGGACCGGACCTTCGCCGAGGAGGGCATCACCGCCATCCTGCCGGGCGAGCGCGCCGTCAACTGGCGCTGCGATCCGATCCCCCTGCTGATCTCCGCCGCGGAGTTCGCCCAACTCGAAACCGCCCTGGCCCAGCGCGCACGGCTGATGGAGCTGGTCCTCGCCGATCTGTACGGCCCGCGCACCCTGCTGTCCGAGGGGCTGGTGCCGCCCGACCTCGTCTATGGCAATCCCAGCTTCCTGCGCCCCTGCCGCACGGTCGACGGACGGCGGCGGGATCGCTACCTGACAATGTATGCGGCCGACATGATCCGCGGTCCCGACGGGGTCTGGCGGGTGCTCGCCGACCGCACCGGCCAGGCCCAGGGCCTGGCCTATGCGCTGGAGAACCGCCGCATCCTGGCCCGCGTCCTGCCGGAACTGTTCCAGTCGCAGAAGATCCGCCAGCTCCGGCAGTTCCTGGAAGCCACCGGCGACGCGCTGCAGACCATGTGTCCCGACAGCGGCGCCGGCGTCGCCCTGCTGAGCGGCGGGCATGCCGACCCGCTGTGGTTCGAGCATGTGCTGCTGTCGCGGGAAATGTCGATCGGCCTGGTGGAGAGCGGCGACCTGACGCTGCGCAACGGCCAGGTGTTCCTCAAGACCCTGCGCGGCCTGCAGCGGATCGGCGTATTGTTGCGCCGCCAGGAAGGCCACCGCGTCGACCCGCTGGAGCTGGCCCCCGGCATTGGCGTCCCCGGCCTGCTGGAAGCCATCCGCGGCGGCACCGTCCGGATGGTCAATGACGCCGGGTCCGGCCTTGCCGAGGCGCCGGGCCTGGCGGCCTTCCTGCCCGCGCTGGCCCGCAGGCTGCTGGGCGAGGAATTGCAGATGCCCAGCCAGGCAACGCTTTGGCTGGGCGAAGGCGCCGTGGTGCGCACCGTGCTGCGCGACCTGGAAGGCTGGCTGGTGCGCAAGGCGACCGACGGCGACACGCCGCCGGTGGTGCCGATGCTGCTGTCGGCCAAGGACCGGGAGGACCTCGCCGATCGCATCGCCGCCGATCCCGCGGCCTATGCGGTGTCGGAAGCGCCCTCCCTTTCGGTCGCCCCCTGCGTCGGCGCGAACGGGCTGGAACCGAAGCCGATCGCCATGCGCATGTTCCTGAGCTTCGACGGCGAGCGCTGGCGGGCCTTCCCCGGCGGCCTGGCCCGAGCGCTGTCGGAGGAAGACGCGCTGGCCGGCCGGTTGCCGCGGACCGCGCTGTCCAAGGATGTCTGGGTCATTGCCGAGGAGAACGCCGGCATCCAGGGCACGCTGGGCATCACCACGCCGGTCCTGGGAATCCGCCGCACCGCCGGCGACCTGCCGTCCCGCGTCGCCGACAATTTCTATTGGCTGGGGCGCTACCTGGAGCGGCTGGAGGAAGCCGCCCGCCTGCAGCGGGCGATGATCGCGCGCATCCTCCGACCCTCCCCCACCCCGCGGGAAGTCGCCGAGATGCAGATCCTGGTCACCAGCCTGACCAGCGTCGGGATGATGGAGCGGGAGGACGCCAGCGTACTGGGCGTCGGCATGCTGGGATCGGCGGTGATGCGCGCCTTCCGCCTCGGCGGCGGGATGCGGGTCGTGCTGGGCGATGTCGCGCGCCAGGTCGACCAGCTCCGCGACCGGCTGACCGGGGAGATGCACACGGTCCTGACCCGCTCGCTGCGCGCGCTGGGGGACCAGATGCGGCATCTGCCGCCGGACCAGAATCCCCGCGCGCTGGAGCATGCCTCGGTCCTGACCGCCGACATCCTGGAATTCGCCGCCACGGTGGCCGGGCTGGCGGCCGAGAACATGGTACGCGGCGGCGGCCGCCTGTTCCTGGATTTCGGGCGCCGCGTCGAGCGGGCCCAGGCGATCGCCGCCGAACTGGCGCAGGTGCTGGAACAACCGGGCACGGCCCATCCGGGACGGGTGGAGGCCGGGTTGCGGATGGCGCTGGAGCTGCGCGATTCCGTCATCACCTACCGCACCCGCTATCTGGCGGTGCTGCAGCCGGCGCCGGCACTGGACCTGATCCTGGCCGACGAGGGCAATCCCCGCGGCCTGGCCTTCCAACTCGTCGCCGCGCGCGAGCTGCTGCGCGAGATCGCCGAGGACGGCGACTCCCTGCTGGTGTCCATCGATCCCCTGCTGGCCGAGACTGCCGCCATCATCCAGGACGTCCTGCAATCCCCCGACCAGATGGCCGCCACCGCCAGGCTGCCCCTTCGGCTGCGGAAGCTGCAGGAGGGGATCGCGGCAATGGCCGACCGGGTGTCGCGCCGCTACTTCACCCTGCTGCCGGTGGCACGCAGCCTGGGGGTGGAAAGCGACCTGCTGCGCGGGGCCGCGTGATGCGCTACCGGCTGCGCCACGTCACCCGCTATGCCTACGGCAACCCGGTCGAGCTGGCCGCGCACATGGCGCATATGCGGCCCCGGCCGATGCCGTTCCAGACCGTGCTGTCCGATGCGGTCGACACCACGCCAACCACCGCGCGGCGGCGCGACGGGCACGACCATTTCGGCAACCGGGTGACTTGGCTGTTCCTCGACCTGCCGCATGCCGATTTCGAACTGACGGCGGAATCCCTGGTCGAGGTCGCCTACCCCGACCCACCCGCCCCCGACTCCACCCCGCCCTGGGAGCACGTCGCCGAAGCCGCTCGGCAACCCGAACACTGGCAGGCGGTCGAGTTCCGCTTCCCCACCCACCTGGCGCCGGTGAACGCCGAGACCAGGGCCTATGCCGAATCGTCCTTCACCCCCGGACGGCCGGTGCTGGCCGCGCTGCTGGATCTCAACAGCCGGATATTCCACGATTTTCGCTTCCGGCCGGGGGTGACGACGGTGTCCACCCCGGTCTCGCAGGTGATCCAGAAGCGCGAGGGGGTCTGCCAGGACTTCACCCATGTCATGGTCAGCGCCTTGCGCGGCCTGGGGCTGCCGGCACGCTACACCTCGGGCTATATCCGGACCCGTCCGCCGCCGGGACAGGCGAAACGGCAAGGGGCGGACCAGTCGCATGCCTGGGTCGGGGCCTGGATCGGGCCGGAGCATGGGTGGATCGATGTCGACCCGACCAACGGGATCGTGGTGAAGGAGGAGCATGTGCTGCTGGGCTGGGGCCGCGACTTCAACGATATCAGTCCATTGCGCGGCGTGATTCTGGGCGGCGGGCGCCACAACGTGACCGTCAGCGTCGATCTGGAACCGGCGGTCGAGGGGGACCCTGTATGACCACGCTGCGGATCCTGTCCACGCTGGCGGTGATGGGGGCAATGCCGAAGATCGCCGAGGCCTATCATGCCGCGACGCTGGAGACGTCGTTCTCCCCCACCGTCGCGCTGGTGGAGCAGTTGCGCGCCAAGGGGGAAGCCGGGGTCGAAGCCGACATCGCGATCCTGACCGCGGGCGGCATCGACGAGATGATCGCCGAAGGCCACATCCGGCCCGGCACCCGGACCGATGTCGCCCTGTCTTTCATCGGCATCGCGGTGAAGGCCGGCGCCCCCAAGCCGGACATCTCCAGCGTCGAGGCCTTCCGAGCGGCGCTGCTGGCGGCGAAGTCGATCGCCTATTCGCGGATCGGTGCCAGCGGCCTGTATTTCGCCAGCCTGATCGAACGCCTGGGCATCGCCGACGCGGTCAACGCCAAGGCCACGATCATCGCCACCGGCTTCACCGCCGAACAGGCGGCCAACGGGACGGTCGAACTGGCGGTGCAGCAGGTCAGCGAACTGATGGTGGTGCCGGGGATCGAGTTCGTCGGTCCCTTGCCGCCCGAGGTGCAATCGGTCGGAACCTTCTCGGCCGGGCTGCTCACGACGTCGCGCCAGCCCGAGGCGGCGGAGGCGCTGCTGCGCTACCTGGCATCCCCGGCAGTGGCGCCGATGCTGCGAGCGGCGGGGCTGGAGCCGGCGGGATAGGCTCGTAACGCACCAATCCGTCCCGGAGACCATCGGAAAGTTTTCAACACCTTCTCCTCCGCACCTTACTGGCTATATGCTGTCAATGACAGCATCACCAGCACGGAGAACGCCATGGCGACCTTGACCGTCCGCAATCTCGACGATGATGTCGTCCGCGCGCTGCGCATCCGTGCCGCGGAGCATGGCCGGTCCGCGGAAGCCGAACACCGCGAGATCCTGCGAATGGCATTGACCGGCGCCCATCATGTGTCGTCACGTGCCGCCGCCGCAGAGCGCCTGGCCGAGTTCCGGCGGCGGACTGCGGATCGCGGCTCCGCCACGGTGGCCGAACTCCTCGACGCGAGCCGCCAGGGCAGGATGGAGGATCTCACCGGCAATCCGGACGCTTGATGACGCTGGTCGTCGACGCCAGCGTCGGGCTCAAATGGGTTTTGGGGGAGTCCGACAGCTTTCTCGCCCATGCGCTGGCCGTGAGTGACGAGGCGCTGCTGGTCCCTGACTTCTGGCTCGATGAAGCCTGCAATGTATGCTGGCTTCAGGTCCGCAAGGGAACTTGGGCGCCAGACGAGGCGAGGGAGGCCTTCGCGCTGCTGCGAGCGCTAGTCCCGCCGACGCCCACCGGCGACCTGGGCCTGCACGAGGTCGCGCTCGATATCGGCTTGGCGGCGAATCATTCGACCTATGACACCCTGTACGTGAGCTTCGCCATCGCCATGGGGGCGCGAGGCGTCATCGTCGCGGATGGCCCTTTCGCAAGGGCCATGGCTCGTCACCCGGATGCCGCCTTGTCGGACATGCTCATCCCCCTCGGCGAGTGGGCGAAAGCTCAGGGATTTTCGTGACCGGTCATCGCCCTGCGATCCGAAGCCAGTCGCGCAGGGACGGCACGGCGACGCTCAGGGCGGCCACGACTCCAAGCTTCACGAGATCGCCCGCCAGGAACGGGGTGACGCCCAGGGCGAGGATTTGTCCGACCGGAACATAGGCCGCGAGCCAGGCCGCGCCGATCGCGTAGACGATCGCCAACCCCGCCAGCATGGCGCCGAACCGCCCGATCACGCCCTTTCCGCGGGCCAGCACGCCAACCAGGCCGGAGGCAAGCAGATAGCCGAACAGGTAGCCACCGGTTGGTCCGGCCAGATAGGCGAGGCCGACGCCGCGTTCCGGCGAACCGGAGAAGACCGGAAGCCCGGCTGCGCCGGCGGCGAGATAGGTCAGAAAGATCGCGACCGCGATCCGCGGTCCGAAGGCCAGTGCGAAGGCCATGACCGCCAACGTATGCAGGGTCATAGGCACGGGCCAGAAGGGGATTTGCGACTTGGCGGCAAGCGTCATCAGCACTGCACCGGCGATGACGGTCAACACCGTGCGCGGAACCTCCCGGAGGCGATCATCAATCAGTCTGGCGGCAACGTCGGTCATCGCGATGGTCTTCCGAGAGTAATTATAGATAATTATAGAAGTTTATCGCTAGAGTGAGTCTGCGCGCAAGGCCTCCATCAAGCCGCCCCGGCGTGCCCGCCGTCGGCGCGGGCCGGGTCACAGGCGCCGGCCGCCGACCCAACGCACATGGCGGCTCAGCACAGATGCAGCCGCCTCCAGGTCTCCGGCGCGCAGACCGGCGAGGATCGCCCTGTGGTCGCGATCGGTCGGCGCGTCCCACTCCGCCCGCCAGCCTGCGAACAGGAACCGCGCGCTTGCCGCGTGCAGATCGTCGATGGCCTTAAGCAGGCGCGGCATGCCGCACGGCGCGAGAATCAGGCGGTGAAAATCCCGATTGGCGGTTTCCCATGCCTCTACGTCGCCGGCGCGGTCGCCGGCCTTCGTCGCCTCTTCCGCCCGGTCGAGAATGGCTTTCGTCAGATGCGGGGCGGCGTTGCGGAGCGCCAGGACTTCCAGCGCGGCCCGCATTTCGGCCACTTCCTTGATTTCATCGCCGCTGAAGCCGGCGACGCGCACGCCGCGGCGCGGCTCGCTGACCACCAGCCCCTGCGCCTCCAACCGGCGGAACGCCTCGCGCACCGGCACGTGGCTTGCCCCGAATTCCTCGGCGATGTGATCTTGGCGCAGCCGCGCGCCCGCCTCGATCGTCCCGGCGATGATGCGTTCGGCCAAGGTCCGGCTGATGCGCGCGGCGAGGGTGTCGGACTTCACGGTCGTCACGTATTATAGATAATCTGCGACGGCATCCATGGCGACAGTCCCGGAGGCGCGTCCAAGCACATGCCCCGGCCTGGGGTCAGGTGTTGCGTGCGGTCACTTCGGCCGCTTCGTCAACCGCCGTTCATACGCCTGCGCGAAGATCGTGCTCGGGAACAGGATCAGGAAGTAGATCAGCGCGATGACGGTGTAGGTCTCCAGCGGCCGATAGGTGTCCGCGGTGATCAGTTCCCCGTTGTACAGCAGGTCCGGCACCGCGATCGTGGACACCAGCGACGTGTTCTTCAACTGGGTGATCGACTGGTTCACGAAGGGCGGGATCATCCGCCGGATCGCCTGGGGCAGGATCACCCGCCGCATCATCTGCCACCGGCCCAGGCCGAGCGCCCGGGCAGCGTCCCACTGGCCCTGCTCGATCGAGATGATGCCGCCGCGGAAGATCTCGGCATAGAACGCGCCGGTGTAGCAGGACAGCGTCAGCCCCGCGGCGACCACGGCGGGGATCTGGATGTTCAGCAGCACCGGCAACGCGTAATAGAACCAGACGATCTGCACCAGCAGCGGGGTGCAGCGGAACGCCTCGATGAACGCGATCAGCGGCGCGTTCACGACCCATGACTTCGACAACCGGCCGAGACCTACCAGCAGCCCGATCAGCAGGCCGATCAGGATGGTCGCCGCGGTATAGGCCAGCGTGACCACCAGGCCGCGCCAGAACAGCGGCATGTAGTGCAGCAGGAAGTAGAAGTCCCAATGATAGTGCATATGGGACTCCGTCCCGAGAAGCTGGTCAGAACGTCAGGGTGGCCGGAATCTGGTCCCGGGTCACGCCGAACTTGGCGACGCCGTCCAGCAGCCATTCACGCAACTGGCCGGTGCCGCGCGCCATGTCCAGCCAGGCGTCGATCACCTCCTTGAAGCGCGTGTCCGGCTGCTCCCGCTGCAGGCCCAGGCAGCTTGGCAGCGCCACCGTCGGGTCCGACAGCAGATAGTACGGCCCCAGCGACGGGTTCTTGCCGATCGTCGACAGCCCCAGCAGCGCCGCCTGGATATGCGCGTCCGCCCGCCCCGATTGCAGCGCCAGCGTGCATTCGTCGCGCGTTTTGTAGCCGACCAGATTGGCCTTGGGGCAATAGCGCCGAGCCGCCGTCTCGTGCAGCGAGCCGATGTCGAACACGACGGTCAGGCTGGGCTTGTTCAGATCGGACCAGGTCTTCGGCTCCAATCCCTTTTTCGCCAGGCAGCCGAACGGATGGGTGATCATCGGGTGGGTGAAGGTGATCGACAGCGCCCGCTGCGGCGTGGGGTTCAGCGCGAAGGCGATGTCCACCTTGTTGGATTGCAGGTCCAGCACCGAGTTGCCGTAGGTCGAATCGAGGTATTGCAGTTGGGCGTCGAACACCTTGGCGATGTCCTGCGCCATGGAGATGCAGGCGCCCGACCACGCCCCGGTCGTCAGGTCCTTCTGGAAATACGGCAGTTCGCCCGGCAGCGCGGCGACGCGCAGGACCTTGGTGCGGCGCACCCGGTCGAAGGTGGTCTCGGCCGCGTCCGCCGCCCGCGCCGATCCGACGATGCCGAACAGCGGCAACATGCCGGCCGCCGCCACGGCCAGGCCACGACGGCCCGCGCCTTTGTTTCCAGATGTCTGATCCATCTCGCCTCTCCTGACTCCACGCCCACCTGTAACACACGTTTGCGTGTCACCGTAGGCGGCTCTCCAAACCAGCCCCCCGGGCGTTATGCAATCGGCGTGCAATCGGCATTTGCCGCGTTGGGTGTCCCGTGGGATCTCCCCTCGGTCCCAGCTTCGCCTCACCGCGCGAAGATTTGCGCCGTGAATTCGCCACGAGGTCACAAGATTGATACGGGCGACTCGGACACCTGGCCTATGGCACGGCTGACAGCGAAGCAGGGAGTGAGAACATGTTCCGCTATGTGGCAATCACCGCGCTGGCGGCGCTGACGCTGCTGCAGACCGCATGCTCGGCCAATAGCCAGGCCGAACAGCAGACGCTCGTCGACCGGGCGACGCTGACGGTGCAGGAGATGATGACCCAGACGGTGTCCGACGGGCCGCGCAACCTGATCAGACGGGCCAAGGCCGTCATGGTCTGTCCGCGCATCTTCAAGGCCGGCTTCTTCTTCGGCGGCGAGGGCGGAAGCTGCGTCCTGCTGGCACGTGCCGGCAACGGCACCTGGTCCTACCCGGCCTTCTATGACATCGGCAGCGGCAGCTTCGGCCTGCAGATTGGCATCGAGGACAACCAACTCCTGATGCTGATCATGACCGAACATGGGCTGAACGCGGTGCTGGACAGCCAGATCAAGCTGGGCGGCACCGCCGGCCTGGCGATCGCGACGCTGGGCGCGGGCGTGCAGGGATCCACCACCGCCGCCGTCGGCGCCGATATCGTGGCCTTCGCCGCCTCTCGCGGGCTGTTCGCCGGCATTTCGCTGGAAGGCAGCGTGATGTCCACCAATACCAAGTGGGACCAGGCCTATTACGGCCAGCCTTTCGCCGCCCGGCAGTTGGTGATGCAGATGCAGGGTGCCAATCCGGGCGCCGATCCGCTGCGCGACCTGCTGACCCGGTATGGCTCCGGCGGACCGGCGGCCCCGGCCTTCGCCCCGGCGCAGCAGCAGCCGGGCTATGCCCCGGCCTACCCGTCGTCCGGCCAGCAGCAGGGCTACGCGCCGCAGTCCAGCGCACCGCCCTCGAACTACGCGCCGTCCAACTATGCGCCATCCAACTATCAGGCCCCGGCGCAGCCCGCCTATCCGGCGCAACCATCCTACGCGCCCCAACCCGGCTACTCCGACGGCGGACGGGGACCGATCCAGGAGCAGAACCTCGGCACGACGCGCTGAGTCTCGCTGGTCAAGGCGCGCGGGCCGCTTTAGGGTCCGCCGCCATGGCCCCGTTCTGGCAAACCAAGCGCTTGGAGGAGATGACCCGCGAAGAGTGGGAATCCCTCTGCGACCGCTGCGGCCGATGCTGCCTGCACAAGCTGCGGGACGAGGAGACGGACGCGCTGTCGTTCACCAACGTCTCCTGCCGGCTGCTGGACCTGGAATCCTGCCAGTGCAGCGACTATGCCCGCCGGCGGATGCGGGTGCCGGACTGCGTCAGCCTGACGCCCGAGGCGCTGAAGGACATCGACTGGCTGCCGCCTTCCTGTGCCTATCGCCGGCTGCGTGACGGCAAGGACCTGCTGTGGTGGCACCCGCTGGTGTCGGGCGACCCGGACACGGTGCACCAGGCCGGCGTCTCCGTCCGCGGCCGTGCGATCAACGAACGTGACGCGGGGGCGCTGGAAGATCACGTGGTCGACTGGCCCGGCGCGATGCCGCGGACCAGGCGGCCGGACAACCTGTAACCGGAGAACCGAGAATGCTTGCCAATGCCATCTATGGCGGCGTGAACGCCGCGGTCCTGACAGCGATGAACGCGGACCTGTCGATCGACCTCGATCGCATGGCGGCGCACTGCAAATGGCTGCTGGCCAATGGCTGCAACGGCCTGGGCGTGCTGGGTACCACCGGCGAGGCGAACAGCCTGGGCATCCAGGAACGCATCGAGGTGCTTGAAGGGCTGGTAGCCCGCGGCGTTCCGGCGGCGAAGATGCTGCCGGGCACCGGCACCACGGCGATCACCGACACGGTGCTGCTGACGAAGCACGCCGAGAAGCTGGGTTGCCCCGGCGCGCTGCTGCTGCCGCCGTTCTACTACAAGAACCCCTCCGACGACGGGCTGCTGGCCTATTTCAACGAGGTGATCCAGCGCGTCGGCGGCTCGATCAAGATCTATCTGTATAACTTCCCGCAGCAATCCGCCGTGCCGTTCTCGGTCGGCTTCCTGGAGCGGCTGCTGAAGGCCAACCCCGGAAAGGTGAAGGGTATCAAGGACTCCAGCGGCAGCTATGAGAACGGGCTGAGCTATGTCGAGGCCTTCGCCCGCGACGGGTTCGAGGTCTATGCCGGCGACGACTCGCTGCTGAAGCCGCTGCTGGAGAAGGGCAGTGCCGGCTGCATCACCGCCGCGTCCAACGTCAACTGCGCGGTCGGGGCGCAGGTCTACGCGAACTGGCAGAACGCCACCGGGGCGGCGGCGCAGGAGGTGCTGACGGCGACCCGCAAGGCGGTGACATCGGTGCCGCTGATCTCGGGCCTCAAGGCGCTGGTGGCGCGCAACACCGGCGATGCGCGCTGGCTGGCGATCCGCCCGCCCCACCTGCCCCTGACGGCGGTGCAGACGGCAGCGCTGTTCAGCGTCTTCGACGCGAGCGGGATCAAGCTTCCGAAAGCGGCCTGACAGGCCTGTCCGGGCGAGGTCCGGTCAGGGGGCTGGGCGTCCCGGCTCTACGGCCGTCTCGCCCACTGCGACAGTCTCGCCCATTGCGACCGCTTCCCCCACCGCGACCGGGACCGACGGAGATACCGCCGCGACGCCGGGCCGAGCGGGCACCAGGTGTGAGAGGAACGTCTCGGCGCAGGCCCGCCAGGAATACCGCTCCGCGTGCGTCCGGCATGCCGCGCGGTCCGCGCCCAGCGCGGCCAAGGCAGCGGCGCGCAGGTCTTCGTTGACCGCGCCGATCATGCCCTCGGCGTCCCCCAGCACGTCCTTGGGGCCGGTGACCGGGAAGGCGGCCACCGGGGTGCCGCAGGCCAGGGCTTCCAGGATCACCAGCCCGAACGTGTCGGTGCGCGAGGGGAAGACGAAGACGTCGGCGCTGGCATAGGCGCGCGCCAGTGCTTCGCCGTGCCGCGGTCCGGTGAACAGCACGTTGGGATAGCGCGCCCGCAACGTCTCCAACTGCGGACCGCCGCCGACCACCACCTTCGATCCCGGCAGGTCCAGGTCGAGGAAGGCCGCGATGTTCTTCTCCACCGCCACGCGGCCGACATAGATGAAGATCGGGCCGGGCCGCCCCCAGTCTTCCCGCGGCATCGGTCGGAACAGCTCCAGATCGACGCCGCGGGACCAGGCGCGGATATTGCGGAAACCACGCAGGTCGAGCTCCTGCCGCAACGATGCGGCGGCGACCATGGTGCCCTGGCTGGCGCCGTGGAACCGGCGCAGCCAGGCATAGACCGGCCGTACCGGCAGGCCCGTCCGAGCCCTGATATATTCGGCGAAGCGGGTGTGGAAGGCGGTGGTGAAGGCGAGGCCGGAGCGGATCGCCCAGCGCCGCGCCGCCAGGCCCAGCGGTCCCTCGGTGGCGATGTGCAGCGCGTCCGGGTCGAAGGCCTCGATCATCCGCGCCAGCCGCCGGCGCGGAAACACCGACAGGGCGATGTCCGGATAGGTCGGGCATGGGATGGAGCGGAAACGGTCGGGCCCGATCACCTCCACCACATGGCCCATGGCGGTCAGTTCCTCGACCAGGGTCATCAACGTGCGGACGACGCCGTTGACCTGCGGCTGCCAGGCGTCGGTGACGATGAGGATGCGATGCGACGGCGCGGGAGAGAGCATGATGTCGGTTTCGGGACTGTCCCAGCTGATCGCGGTGGCGCCGAGGTTCGGATACCGGACCTTTCGCCGGCCACGGTGCCGAAGGGCGGCGAATGCTGCGAGTCTGCGCCGGGCGGTTTGACGGTCAGGCAACCTGCGCGACGCCCGTCGTGCGGGGCGAGAAGAAGGACAGGCGGTTTTCGGCGGCCCAGTCGATCAGCTCCAGCCGGCCGTCATGGTGTTCGACCAGCGCGGTGCAGCTTTCCACCCAGTCGCCGCCGTTGAGGTAAAGAATGCCGTCGACGTCGCGGATCTCGGCATGGTGGATGTGGCCGCAGACGACGCCGTCGAAGCCCCGGCGGCGCGCTTCGTTCACCAGCGCGGTCTCGAACCGGTCGATCGCCTTGACGGCTTCCTTGACCTGGCGCTTGAGCCAGGCGGACAGCGACCAGTAGGGGTAGCCGAGGCGGCGGCGCACGTCGTTGAACCAGCGATTGACCACCAGCGCCGCCGTATAGGCCCAGTCGCCCAGCAGCGCGAGGAACTTCGCGTATCGCACGACGCTGTCGAACTCATCGCCATGCATGATCAGCAGGCGCTTGCCGTCGACGGTGCTGTGCTCCGCCTCCCGGCGCAGGCGGATGCCGCAGATATCGAGGCCGAGGGTCAGCCACTGGCGGAACATCTCATCGTGGTTGCCGGGGATATAGGTGATCTCTGCGCCGTTCTGCGCGTGGCGGAGCAGCAGGCGCAGGACGTCGTCGTGCCCCTCGTCCCAGTACCAGGATTTGCGGAGCCGCCAGCCGTCGATGATGTCGCCGACGAGGAACACTTTTTCGCAGGACACGCGACGGAGGAAATCCGCGAGGAAGTCGCTGCGGCAACCGCGGGTGCCGAGATGCGTATCGGAGATGAAGATCGTCCGATAAGACAGCCGAGCGGCGCCGGGAGTGATGCTGTTCATGTCCGCGCGACATACGCAGGGTCAAGGATTCGGAAAAGTGAAGACTCCATGACCATTGCGAAATGGATGGCAAGTTTGAAGTATAATACAGCGATCATCTTGCTGTCATCCAATCGCAATGCTTGCGTTGGATACTGCGAACTTCGACGCCTGCGCCATATCGTTTCTATATCATATTGTATCGGCAACTGCGGCGAATGCAGGCGATGCGCAGAAACGAAAACTCCGATCGCGGCGGCGGGCCGTTATCCCCCCAATGCCATGGCCGGCCTTGCGCCGGTCATCCACGATCTTAACCCATTGAGATCGCGCCGGTCATGACAGGGCAGCAACGGTCGGCGGCCCTGGCGACCTCCCGTCCCCCTACAGCGAGATCTTCAGCGCCGCCGCGATCTCGCCGATGATGCCGCGCCGGAAGGCCAGCACGCAGACCATGAAGATCGCCCCCTGCGTCACTGTCACCCAGGCGCCGAACTGGGCCAGGTAGTTCTCCATCGAAGTCACCACGACCGCGCCCACCACCGGCCCGAACACCGTCCCGAGGCCACCCAGCAGCGTGGTCAGCACGACCTCGCCGGAGGTCGAGTAATGCACGTCGGTCAGCGTCGCGATGCCGAAGACGATCGCCTTGGTGCCGCCGGCGATGCCGGCGATCAGGCAGGACAGGACGAAGGCGATCAGCTTGTAATCGTCGGTTCGATAGCCCAGCGACGTCGCCCGCGGCTCGTTTTCCCGGATGCCTTTCAGCACCTGGCCGAACGGCGAGTGGATGATCCGGTGCACCAGCAGGAAACCTGCGACGAAGATCGCGGCCACGACCCAGTACATCGTCATGTCGTCGTTCAGGTTCAGCACGCCGAACATGTGCCCGCGCGGCACCTGCTGGATTCCGTCCTCGCCGCCCGTGAACGGCGCCTCCAGGCAGAAGAAGTAGACCATCTGCGCCAGTGCGAGGGTGATCATGGCGAAATAGATGCCGGAGCGCCGGATCGCCAGGTAGCCCAGCACCAGGCCCAGCACCGCGCCGGTCGCCCCGCCCAGCGCGATCGCCGCCACCGCGTCGATATGCCAGTATTTCATCGTCCAGGCGGCGATGTAGCTGCCCATGCCGAAGAACGCCGCGTGGCCGAAGGACAGCAGCCCGACATAGCCGATCATCAGGTTGAAGGCGCAGGCGAACAGCGCCGCGCACAGCACCCGCATCAGGAACACCGGATACAGCACGTACGGGCTGACGACGAGCGCCACCAGCATGAGCAGGAACGCGATCAACTGCGAACGAGAAAATCCGAACATCTCAGGCGGCCCTTCCGAACAGGCCGCGCGGCCTTGCCAACAGCACGATGACCATCACCAGGAACACCACGGTCGCCGAGGCCTGGGGATAGAACACCTTGGTCAGCCCCTCGATGACCCCAAGGCCGAAGCCGGTGATGATCGAGCCCATGATCGAGCCCATGCCGCCGATCACCACGACCGCGAACACGGTGTTGATGAAGTTCTCGCCCATGTTCGGGTTGACCGAGTAGATCGGCGCCGCCAGCACGCCGGCGAAGGCCGCCAGCGCGACGCCGCCGGCATAGGTCAGGGTGATCAGCCGCGGCACGTTGACGCCGAAGGCCTGCACGATCGGCGCGTTCTCGGTCGCCGCCCGCAGCGTCGCGCCCAGGGACGTCTTCTCGATGATCGCCCAGGTCGCGATGCAGACCACGAGCGCCGCCACCACGACCCAGCCGCGGTAGTTCGGCATGTACATGAAGCCGAGGTTGGTCGCCCCTTCCAGCACGCCGGGGATGCGATAGGGCATGCCGGAGGAGCCATAGGCGTTGCGGAACAGGCCCTCGATCACCAGCGACAGGCCGAAGGTCAGCAGCAGCCCATACAGATGGTCCAGCTTGTACAGCCGGCTGATGATCGTCTTCTCCAGCACCAGCCCGAAGATGCCGACGATGAGCGGGGCCAGGATCAGCGACGGGAAATAGCCGATCCCGAGGTAGTTCAACAGCATCCACGCCACGAAGGCGCCCATCATGAACAGCGCGCCGTGGGCGAAGTTGATGATGTTGAGCATGCCGAAGATGATCGCCAGGCCCAGCGACAGCATCGCGTAGAACGCGCCGTTGATCAGGCCCAGCAGAAGCTGCCCGAAGAGCAGCGGGCCAGGAATCCCAAAGATCATTATCATGTCAGGTCCTCGGCTCCGCCGCCCCCTTGGTTCTTGTCAGACCTTCACGAACGGGCAGTGGCCTTCCGACAGCGGACGGAATGCCTCGTCACCCGGCGTGGTCGCCAGCAGTTTGTAGTAATCCCACGGCCCCTTGCTCTCGGCCGGCTTCTTCACCGCGAAGAGATAGGACGGGACCAGGTTGCGGCCGTCCACGCGGATCTTGGTCTTGCCGAAGCAGTCGTCGTCGACCTCCATCGCCTTCATGTGGTTGACCGTGGCGACGCCGTCCTTCTTGGCCTCGGCCACGCCCATCGCCGCCACCGTCTTCAGGTAATGCAGCGTGCCGGAGTAGCAGCCGGCATGGTCCATGTTCGGATAGTTGTTCGGGGTCTTCGGCAGCACCCGCTTGGTGAACGCACGGGTGCGGTCGTTCAGGTCCCAATAGAAGCTTTCGGTCAGCACCAGGCCCTTGGCGACGTCCAGGCCCAGCGCATGCACGTCGGTGATGAACATCAGCAGCGCGGCGATCTTCATCGAGTTGTTCAGCCCGAACTCGTTCGCCTGCTTGATGGCGTTCACCGTGTCGGCGCCCGCGTTCGCCAGCCCCAGCACCTTCGCGCCCGAGGACTGCGCCTGCACCAGGAAGGAGGAGAAGTCCGTCGTGCCGGGGAACGGGTACAGCGACGCCCCCTTCACCGAACCCTTGGCGTCCTTGATGAAGCCCGAGGTGTCGGCTTGGAGCTGCTTGCCGAACGCATAATCGGCCGTCAGGAAGTACCAGCTATCGCCGCCCGCCTTCACCATCGCCCCGCCGGTCGACTTGCCCAGCATATAGGTGTCGTAGGTCCAATGGATGAAGTTGGGCGAGCACTGTTCGCCGGTCAGCGCCGAACTCGCGGCGCCGGAATTGATGTAGACCTTGTTCTTTTCCTTCGCGACCGACTGCACCGCCAGCGCCACCGAGGACGTCGGCACGTCGATCAGCAGGTCGACGCCGTCGCGGTCGAACCATTGCCGGGTGATGGAGACGCCGAGGTCGGGCTTGTTCTGGTGGTCGGCGGACACGACCTCCACCTTGAAGCCATGGGCGCCGAAATCCTCGATGGCCTGCTTGACGCAGGCGACCGAGGTGAGGCCGCCGGTGTTCATGTACGGGCCCGACTGGTCGTTCAGCACCCCGATCTTCACCGAGGCGCCCTGCGCTCGGGCGGGTCGGATCAGCGGCATGCTCGCCGCGGCGGCGGCGGTGAGGACGGAACGGCGCGACAGTTTCATGGGGTTACCTTGCGAAAGCGGGTTGCGGAAACGAGACGTTGACGGCTCCCCACTTCAGTCGTTGTGACGCCGTGCGGCGCCTTGTCCACGTTGGCCGTGGTTTCGATCGAAATCTGTCATGACCGGCGCGGCACGACAGGCGTCGGGGCGGATGACGTGACAGCACGCCCTACACACCCAGATATTCGTGCAGCTTGTCCATGTTCGCCTCAAGCTGGTGGTTCGGGATCTGGTCGACCACCTTGCCATGTTCCATCACGTAGTGCCGGTCGGCCACCGTCGCGGCGAACCTGAAGTTCTGCTCCACCAGCAGCACCGTGAACCCGCGCTTCTTGATCTCCCGGATCGTGCGGCCGATCTGCTGGACGATGACGGGCGCGAGGCCTTCCGTCGGCTCGTCCAGCAGCAGCATCTTCGCCCCGGTGCGCAGGATGCGGCCGATCGCCAGCATCTGCTGCTCGCCACCCGACAGCCGCGTGCCGTGCGCGGTGCGGGCGCGCTCCTTCAGGTTGGGGAACAATTGGTAGATCTCGTCGACCGACAGCCCGCCGGGCGCGACCACCGGCGGCAGCATCAGGTTCTCGGTCACCGAGAGCGAGCCGAAGATCGCGCGTTCCTCCGGGCAGATGGCGATGCCGGCCCGAGCGATCTCGTTCGGCATGAGGTTGATCATCTCGGCGCCACGGAACTTGACGTGCCCCTCGCGCCGCGGCACCAGGCCCATGATCGACTTCATGGTCGTGGTCTTGCCGGCGCCGTTGCGGCCCAGCAGCGTCACCACCTCCCCTTCCCGCACCTCGAAATCGACGCCGTGCAGGATGTGGCTTTCGCCGTACCAGGCGTTCAGTTCGCTGATCTCAAGCATCGGCGCTTCCCAGATAGGCGGCCACGACCTCGGGGTTCTTGGAGACGGTGGCGTAGTCGCCCTCGGCCAGCACCTTCCCGCGGGTCAGCACGGTGATCTTGTCGCACAGGCCTTCGACGACCGACAGGTTGTGCTCCACCATCAGGATCGTGCGGTTGTCGCGGATGCGGCGGATCAGTTCGACGATCAGGTCCACGTCGCCATGCGCCATGCCTGCCGTCGGCTCGTCCAGCAGCATCATCTCGGGGTCCAGCGCCAGCGTCGTCGCGATCTCCAGCGCACGTTTGCGACCGTATGACAGATCGCTGACGACCGTATCGGCGAACCCGGTCAGGCCGACGTCGAACAGGAGTTCCCGTGCGCGGTCTTCATAGATCCTCAGCGACTTTTCCGAACGCCAGAAGTCGAAGCTGGCGCCGCGCTGGCGCTGCAGGGCCAGGCGGACGTTCTCCAGCGCCGTCAGGTGCGGGAACACCGCCGAGATCTGGAAGCTGCGGACCAGCCCCAACCGCGCCACCATGGCCGGCCTCATGCCGGTGATGTCGCGCCCCTTGAACCGGATCGTGCCGCGGGTCGGCGGCAGGAAGCTGGTCAACAGGTTGAAGCATGTGGTCTTGCCGGCGCCGTTCGGGCCGATCAAGGCATGGATCGTGCCGGTCTCAACGCGCAGGTTTACCCCGTCAACGGCCACGAAGCCGCTGAATTCACGCGTGAGGCCTTCTGTCTCCAGGATGGTGCTCGTCACCCCGGACGTCTCCCTTATCGGTTTGATGCAAGAAATCTGAAACGAGTTTCCGGCGGCGTTTTGCATAACCCGTGCCGGTGTGCAAGGCCGCATCGCACGGTTGGCATGCGGAAATCACGGATCATGGGTTCGAGGCCACAGGCTTACCGATGTAAGGTTGTAGCGCCTTGGCTTCCAGCAAGTAAAGATAGTGGTCTTCGGGCGCGCCTTCCCGTCAAGATCGCCCCCCGTTGCATCGGCCAGTGTAGCGGCAAAGTGCGACGGCAACGGCCAGGCCGCCCATCGGAAACTTGCAGATCCTTCATGTCGTGGGAGTGGCCGGCGCGATGACCTGCCGACGCCATGATGGCCGGCAGTCCGACGGCAGCGATGGTCCGTGCTTCGGCCAGTCACCGGATCGGCGTCCATGCCCCGTCGCCTATCCCACCGCCGGCGGTCCGGTCGGCACCGCCGCCATGCCGACCGGCCGGAGACGGAGCGGTCCGGCGGATGCGGGGCCGTCCCTCCCGGTCGTCATCACATTCGCGATTGTTCCCAGTCGCCTTGGCGTCTTCGCCGAAGCTGATGCTTGACGGAACATTCCTGGATGTGGATGATTACTGACAGAGAACGGAGAGTTTTCTCGCCGTTTCAGGTCCCCCGCAAGAATTGTGGAACGGCAAACGCGGGCTTTCGCTTGGCGATGCCCTTACGAATGAGAGGAAAGATGGCGAAGCCACACGTCCTGGCAGGACGGCCGTCGCATGCGCATGACATACTGCGATCGATTTCGAAACGAATGGCCGGGAAACAAATATCCGGGAAACAAATATCCGGCCTGGGCCGCATCGCGCTGGCTTGCGCGGTCTCATTGCCGCTCGTGACGGCCGGATGCCAGAACAACGAGCAGACCGGTGCGCTGCTTGGCACCGGCGGCGGCGCCCTGGTTGGCGGCGTGCTTGGCAATGTGCTGGGCCACAGCACCACCGCCACGCTGATCGGGGCGGGCGTGGGTGGTGCACTGGGCTATTTCGCCGGCAGCGCGATCGGCCGCAACCTGGATGAAGCCGATCGCGCGCGCGCGTCCGCGGCGACGCAGCAGGCGCTGGCGACGCCGGTGTACTATCCGCCAAGCGGCGCGCCGGCACGGCCTCCGCCCCGCCCGGTGAGCTGGGTGTCCGACCACAATACCAATGTTCGCGGGTCCTCCACGGTCGTCGCGGTCAACCGGGACGCGCGCAGTGGCGGCGAATGCAAGATGGTGCGCGAAGTGGCCTATATAAAAGGTCAGGAAGAGGTACAGAACTCCCGCTACTGCCGTTCCTCCGACGGGTCGTGGGTGGCGCAGGCATGATCCGCCTGGCGGTCCTGGCGCTGGTTGCGCTGCTGGCGATCCGGCCTGACGCGCGGGCGCAGCGGGACGCCATCTTCGAGCCCCTGCCGAGGAACCTGGACTGGCGGACGGTCGCGCAGGCCAACAACCTGCACTTCACGCTGGTCCCGCACGGCAGGACCAACATCGTCCTCGTCTGGGGCGGGATCAGCCAGGGGGACGCGCTGCGGTTCGCCGCCGCGCTGTCCGCGGCCAGGCCGATCGATGAGATCCAGTTCTACTCAGGCGGCGGCAACCTGATCGAAAGCCTCAAGATCGGTGCCGAGATCCATCGCGGCGGCTTCAGCACCCGCGTCCCCGACGGCGCGCGGTGCATCAGCGCCTGCAACTTCATGTTCATGGGCGGCATCGTTCGGTCGGTCGATCCGAACGGTTCGTTTGAAGTGCATATGTTCAGCGACGACTGGACGGACCGGCTGCGTCACGAGCTGGTTCATCCGCCCCATTCGGTCGCCGAGTTCAATCGGCGCCATCCTAACGCGGCGATCGATCCGTCGGAGGTCGAAAACAAGATCGCCGCCGCGAGCGCACACGCAGCCGCGCCAGGCGCGCCGTCGGATGCCGCTGACCAGCCGGTCGACGGCAGCAAGCCGGTGCCGACCACCGTGACCCCGCTGGCCCCGCCCGCCGCGGCGGCGACCACCGATGGCAGCAAGCCGGTGGCACCGCAGGGCGTGACCCTCGACGACCTGTTGATCAACTTCGCCATCGACGACGACGTGAAGGGCATCCAGCAAAGCTCCGCCCAGATCGCCGCGGTCATCGCGCGCTACCTGGTGGAGATGCGGCTGTCGCTCGATTTCCTGACGACGTTCGCGGCGATCCCCAACTCGTCGCCACGACCGCTGTCGCGCGCGGAGCTGGTGCAGTTCAACGTGGTGAACAACTAGCGGCCGCCTCCAACGCCGCCCGCACCTGCGCGGCATAAGGGATCGGCGCCACCGCCCCGTACCCCGTGCATTTCAGCGCCGCCGCGACCGAGGCGTAACGGACCGCCGCCTCGGGCCCGTCACCATGAATGATACGTGCAAGAAACGACCCGCAGAACGTGTCCCCGGCGCCGGTCGCATCGACCGACGCCACCGGATGGGCCGGCACGCGCACGCGGCCGTCCGGCGTGCCCAGATACGCCCCCTGCCCGCCCATCTTCAGCACGACCACGCGGCAGCCGAGCCGCAAGTAGAAATCCAGCATCGCGTCGGGATCGGTCAGGCCGGTCAGCGTCTGCACATCCTCCTGCCCCGGCATCGCGTAGTCAGCCCGCGCCATCGCGGCGTGCATCACTGCCGCGGCCCTGGCGGGCGGCCACAGCTTCGGACGGTAGTTGGTATCATATGCGACCTTCACGCCATGCTGCACGGCACCGTCGATCGCGGCGAATACCGCATCGCAGGCCGCGGCGGAAATCCCCTGGCTGATCCCGGAGACGTACAACATCTTGGCCCGAGCGATGGCGTCGAGGGGAAGGTCGTCCGGTCGATAGCAGGCGGCGGCAGAGCCGGCGCGGTAGTGCAGGAAGTGGTGCCCCCCGGTATCGTGCGTGACGAAATAGACCCCTGTCGGGCCGCGGTCCGTCCGCTGCACCGTCGTGGCGTCCACCCCCTCCCGCGCCCACAGCGCCATGAAGCTGTCGCCCGGCATGTCCTGCCCAAGCGCGGTGATCATGCCGACAGTGGCGCCTTGACGGGCCGCGGCGATGGCAGCGTTGGAGGTGTCGCCGCCGTGTCCTTCCAGATAGTGACACGTGCCGTCGGCATTGGCGGGAAGCTGGTTGAACTCCAGCATCGGCTCCCCCATGCACAGCAGGTCGACCATCACAGGACAGCCTTCGCCGCTGCCTGGATCGCGTTCCGATCGCCCGCCGCGATGCGCTTTTCATCGACCATCGCGCCGCCGATGCCCACGAACGCCGCGCCGGCGGCCAGGTATGCCCCGACATTGCCGGGCTCCACCCCGCCGGTCGGGCAGAAGGCGACGCCCGGAAACACGCTCGCCAGCGCCTTGATATGGCCCGGCCCGCCGGCCGAGGAAGCCGGGAAGATCTTCACCACGTCGGCGCCGGCCGCCAAGGCCGCCCGCACCTCCGACGGCGTCATCGCGCCCAGCATGAGCGCCGCGCCCGCCTGTTTCGCCGGCGCCGCCAGGGCCGGATCGACCCAGGGCGCGACCAGGAAGCGCGCGCCCGCGTCGAGACAGGCCTGGGCGGTCGCGGCGTCCGGCACGGTGCCGGCACCGACCAGCAGGTCCGGCTGGGCGGACAACCGGCGGATCAGGTCGACCGCGCCGGGGATTGTCATCGTGATCTCGAAGATCCGGATACCGGCGTCACGCAGCCAGCCGACCGCCGTCTCGGCATACGCCGGATCGCGCGTCCGCACGACGGGAACCACCCGCGCGTCACGCAAGGTCTGGATCAGCTTGTGGGGGGTCATGGGCGATAATCCTCCTGCCGCAACCAAGCAGCAGGCAACCGGCGGACGCAAGGCCCTATTCGACGGCGGCTTCCGAGGTGTCGGAGGCGTCGTCGGCCCAGGTTTCCAGCGCCTGCGCCTTCTGCCGCAGGGCGCTGACGCTGTTGCCCAGCGAGCGCAGATTGCCGCGATAGCGCTGCAGGCTGTCTTCCAGCGCTCCGGTCGAGACTTTCAGTTCTGCCATCGCGCTGCGCCAGGCCTTCAGGGCCGCCCGCTGCTCCGCCAGGGCGGCATTGAGAGATTCGAGGGCGCGCGTCAGACGTTCGTGTTCGGAGCGCGAGGCGGCGGTGGTCGACGGCGCCAGCCGCGTGGCGGGGACAATGTCCAGGCGCTGGGGGAACGGAATGACGGTCGCCGAGGGTTGCGTCGGCTTGTCCGGTTTGGCGTTCGTCACTCCGGTGGTCTCCGCTCACGATTTAATCAGCGATTAATAAATCATGAATGGAAAGCAAAATCCATCAATTCTTAGAATACGGCTGTCAGACCAATCCCGTGCATCAACAGCACAAGTGCCAGCGTCACCGCCGCCATGCCGGATATCCCCCAACGGAGCCAGAGATAGCGCACGGAAATCGGGGACCGCCTGGCCTCCCGATGCTCCGTCAGTGTCGTCACCAGGTAGCCGAAGATCAGCATCGCCGGGGCGACCGGGCCGCCGACCCATTGCGCGGCGAGCAGCGCCGCCCAGGCGATCACGAACCCCAGCAGGCTGGCCGCGAACCGGACCGCCGGCCGCGACGTCGTGATCCCGGTGCCCATCACCCAGTGGACCGCCGAGGAAAACGTCAGCACCAGCGCGGCATAATCGACCAGCGCGAGCATCGCGCGCGATGCGATCCCAGCCTCTGCGCTGACCGCGCCGAGACCGAGGCAGACGAACGGCACGATGGCCACGAGCAGGACGATCACAGGCATGGCGTCAGATAGCCATAGCGCGACGGCAAAGCGAGCCTTCTGTCGTCGAGAGCCGGACGGCGCCAACCCATGGCGGGCGTTTCCGTTCACCCTGCTCCCGCCTCAAATCCCCGCTGATTCCGGGTTCGTCTCCAGCGCTCGGTCATGATGCACGCAGAGCGTGGCGATCGCGCCGGCGCAGCAGATGCAGGCGATCACCAGCAGGCCGCCGTTGAAGCTGCCGGTCGCGTCCTTGATCCAGCCCATCACGAAGGGCGCGACGAATCCGGCGATGTTGGCGAGCGAGTTGATATAGGCCACGCCCGCCGCCGCGGCCGCACCTGACAGGAACGCCGTCGGCATCGACCAGAACACCGGCAGTACCGCGAACGCGCCGAACGAAGCGACCGACAGCGCCGCCAGGCGGACATACGGGTTCGGCGTCAGCGCCGTCACCATCAGGCCCAGCGCGCAGATGGTCAGCGCGATGCTGGTATGGCTCCGCCGTTCCAGCACGCGGTCCGACCGGCGGCCGTACCAGATCATGCCGACGGCCCCGACCGCGAACGGGATCGCGGAGACCAGCCCGACCTGCATGTTGGTCAGCCCGAATTGCTTCACGATCTGCGGCAGGAAGTAGACGATCCCGTAAATCGAATAAGCGATCGAGAAGCCGGCGACGCCCAGCGTCAGTACACGGGGATTGAACAGCACCTGCGTCACCGAAAGACGCTCGACAGTCTCGCGCTGACGCCGTTCGACCGCCTGACGGCCGACCAGCCAGGCGCGTTCCGCGTCGTCCAGCCAGTGCGCCTCGGCCGGGGAATCTTGCAGGTAGAACAGGGTGATCACGCCCAGGATCAGCGCCGGCACGGCTTCCAGGATGAAGACCAGTTGCCAGCCGTGCAGACCCAGGAAAGGCGGCGCGCCCAAGATCAGCGTCGAGGCCGGCGCGCCGACGACGGCCGAGACCGGGGAAGCCGCCATGAAGATGCCGACCATGTGGCCGCGATACTTGGCCGGAAAGAATAGAGTCAGGAAATACATGATGCCGGGAAAGAACCCGGCCTCGGCCGCACCCAGCAGGAAGCGGACGATATAGAAGCTCGTCTCCCCGTTGACGAAGGCCATCGCACCCGAGATCAGGCCCCAGGTGATCATGATCCGAGCCAGCCAGCGCCGAGCGCCCGTCTTCACCAGGATCAGGTTGGAAGGGGTTTCGAGGGCGAAATAGCTCAGGAAGAACATGCCGGCGCCAGCGCCGTAGACAGTGGCGGTGAAGCCCAGTTCCTTGTTCATCTCCAGCGCCGCGAAGCTCAGGTTCACGCGGTCGAGATAAGCGATGAAATAGCCGATGACGGCATAAGGCAGCAGCCGGCGCGACACCTTGGCCATGGTGCGCGCTTCAAGCGCGTCTGTCATCAGGTTCCTCCCCTCTGTTGCTTTATGGCAAAGGAGGGTCTGGCGCGATGCGGCGCTTGTCAACTTCAGCGCGTAACGCACCGCCATCGGACAACCTGGCTATTGAAGATAGCCCCAGCGCGCGACCGCCGGCTCCGCCGAGGCCCATTTCCACTGCGCCGCCTGCCGGCAGATATCGCCGACGAACCAGGACCCCTTGCGCTTGTCGCCCTTCCCGCTGTCGACCGAGAACGCGATCTCCCGGCACGTGGCCAGCTGCGTGTCGATGTCGCGCACGATCCGCAGCCGGCCGTGCTCGTCGCCGATCGGGATGGTGTGCTCGATCTTCCAGTCCGCTTCGGCACCCATGGGCATCTGGCCGGCGACCGCGGCGATCGCGTCCTGTTCGGCGCCTTGGCGGACGCGGGCGACATAGCGCACGGCCCAACTGGCCGCGGCGTCCGTGGCGACGGCGGCCGCGAAGCCGACGGCGGGGTTGCCGCTGGCCGCCCCGGCCGCGCCGCCGGTGATCACGGCACTGATCCGCGCGGCGGACTGGCAGCCGGCCAGCAGCATCAGGCCGCCCAGCGCCGCGAGGGAGCGTCTCACTGCAAGGATCCCCACCGAGCGGTCGCCGGTTCGGCCGTGGCCCATTTCCAGGTCTGGCCGTCCTGGCAGACAGTCGCCGTATAGAAAGCGCGGCTGAGCACCTTCTTCTTCAGCGTGTCGACCGAGAACACGATCTCCCGGCAATGAAAATCCGGGCCGCCGATCACGCGGGTGACGACAAGATCGCCGTGTTCGTCGTCCTCGATGGGGATGTCATGCGAGACCGACCACTGCCCGACCTGCCCAGGCGGGAGCACCCCGGCCACGGCGGCGATCCGATCCTGCTCTTTCCCATGGACCACCCGTTCGGCGTATTGCAATCCGGCATTGGCGGCGGAGGCGATGCCGAGGCCAATGCCGGCGGCGACCGTCGGGTCCTTGGTCACGGCACCGGAAATGCCCGCGCCGGCGATACCGGCAACGTCCGCGGTGCTGGAGGTCAGCACGGACCCGCATCCGGCCAAGGATACGGTGCTGGCGAGGATCAGGCCTAGGGGGAGGCCCAGAAGGGGGCATCGTCTCGGCGACATTTGTCTCGAGATGTATCGGCAAACGAGACGATTCGTCCAATCACAGGCGCGTCTACGGCGCCTGTCCGGGACAATGCGTCAGAGAATGCGGGCATGCGCCGGCGTCGACGGCGGTGGCCGGCAGATAGGGCTGCGTCGCGCCATAGCCGATCGCCGGGCTGTCGGGCGACAGGGCGAAGTCGCCGGATGCGGGGGCCGTGAACTTCGGGTCCACGTTGCATTTGTTCGTCCGGCAGGAGAACACATCTGCGTTGAAGAACGCGACGCCGACCTTGAAGGGATCGCTGCCCCAGATATTCGCGGTAGTGCCGCCGAACGCGATGTTGTTGCTCCAGGAATTGTCGCTATCCTTGACCTTCGGCGAATCGCCACCCAGGAATGCAACGTTACCCATCAGCGGACATGGCGCGGGCATGGGCCCCCGCGTCATGCCTTGACACCGCAGATCGGATGTATTGGTGGCCGGCGTCGCGTAAGCGATGTTGTTCACAAAGGTATTGTGGATTCCACCCGCGTTGTTGATCTCCCCACGGGGAAAGCCCTGATCGAACGGATCCAGGTTGTTACTGTAGGATGTGTTGTTCGCTACGGTCACGTAAGAGGATCGGAAGACCGCGATTCCCTTCGCGCCATTGGCGTAGACAATATTGTTCGCAACCAGGGTTTGATCCGGATACAGCACGTCGTCTATACCCTCGCCGTTGAGGGTATCTATTATAATACCGTTTCCGTCGGTATCGTATGGATTCGTGGCCACTCCGCATTTTGTCAATTTGTTATCATATGAGATGTTCCAGGAAATGACCTGATGGAACGGCGCAAACCGCTGATCCTCGGCTGTCGGCGCGTAGTTGGGCGTCTTCTTGCTGACGACGATCCCGATGCCGGATCCCTGGGCGTCGCAAGTCACGTTGGCGTTGTCGTATGTCGTGTTGTGGAGCACAAAGAGCCAGTCGGACTCGTTTGTGTTGATTCCGGCCTGTCCAAATCCGTGAACGATGTTGTTAAGCGCCCAAAGATGGTGGACCCCAGGGGTCGGCGTCGGGAGGCCCACGAGATTGTTGTTGGTGAATATCCCGACCCCGTAGGCGACCTTGCTTGCCGCTGCCAGCTCGAAGCCGTCGATGACGATGTAATTCGGGCCGCCGCCCGCATTGATCATCGTGAAGGCCGGCATCCCCGTGCCGCCGACCGCGGTGATCTTGCACTGATCCATCACCTGGCAGCGATACACGACGTAGCCGGTCGGCGTGGCCGCGTTGCCGCCGTGATGGATGTTCACACCCGCGGTATAGGTGCCTGGCGCGACGTTGACGCATGTGCCCGCCGCGGCGGTGGCGTCGGCGCGCTGCAACGTCCTCCACGGCGCTGCGGCAGTCCCCGCCGCCGCGTCGGAGCCGGTCGGGGAGACATAGACGTTCCGCACGCAGCGATAGAACGGTGCATTGAACAGCGCGAGACTCGGGCCCGGCGCTTCGATGGCCGTGGCGTCGTCAACAGCTGCCGGTGGGGCGGCAGAGGCGATCTGCGGTAGAAACGCCATAAGCAAGGCAAGCAGAAGTTTGCGCATGGGGTGTCCTTTTGGATGGGCGCGAGTACCGTCCCAGGCATTCTGCCAAGTCCAAACGCTGTTTTCGATTCCGACGTGCCCGACGAGCGGCCCTGAAGCAACCTTCGGGCCTCGTC
>NZ_DASZTJ010000097.1:0-30564 GCF_035548235.1 Rhodopila sp. | reverse complement strand
CGTGTCGTTGCCGATCGAGATCGCATCATCCAGGTCCTTGAACTTGGTCACCGACAGCACGGGACCGAAGATCTCCTCCTGGAAGATGCGCATCTTGTTGTCGCCGACAAAGACGGTCGGCTTGAGGAAGAAGCCGTCCTTGAACTGGCCGCCCAGATTGACGCGCTCGCCGCCCGTCATGAGCTTGGCGCCTTCCTGTTTGCCGACGTCGATGTAGCTCAGGATCTTCTCGAGCTGGCCCTTGGAGCATTGGGCACCCATCTGGGTCGCCGGATCGAGCGGATCGCCGACCTTGATCCTGGCGACGCGGGCAACCGCCTTCTCGACGAACTTGTCGAAGATCTTCTCATGCACCAGCGCGCGGGACGGGCAGGTGCAGACCTCGCCCTTGTTGAACGCGAACAGCGCGAAGCCCTCGAGGGCCTTGTCGAGGAAGGCGTCGTCCTCGTCCATGACGTCGTCGAAGAAGATGTTCGGCGACTTGCCGCCCAGCTCCATGGTCTGCGGGATGATGGTCTCGGCCGCGTATTGCATGATCTGGCGACCCGTCGTCGTCTCGCCGGTGAAGGCGATCTTGGCGATGCGTGGGCTGCGGGCGAGCGGCGTGCCGACCTCCGAACCATGGCCGAAGACGACGTTCAGCACGCCCGGCGGCAAGATGTCGCCGATAAGGTCCATGAGAACCGCCAGGCTCATCGGCGTGTCGGAGGCAGGCTTCATGACCACGCAGTTGCCGCACACCAGCGCCGGCGCCAGCTTCCAGGCGGCCATCAGGAGCGGGAAGTTCCACGGAATGATCTGGCCCACCACGCCCATCGGCTCGCGGAAGTGATAGGCGACCGTGTCGTGGTCGATCTCGCCGATGGTGCCTTCCTCGGCCCGGATGCAGCCCGCGAAGTAGCGGAAGTGGTCGGCGGCGAGCGGCACGTCGGCGTTCATGGTCTCGCGGATCGGCTTGCCGTTGTCGCGCGTTTCGACCGTCGCCAGCAACGCCAGGTTCTCATCGATGCGATCGGCGATCTTGTTGAGCAGGCGGGCGCGTTCCGCGGGCGATGTCTTCCCCCAGCCCGGCAAGGCGGCATGCGCGGCGTCGAGCGCCTTCTCGACGTCATCGGCATCCGAACGGGCGATCTCGCACAACGTGCTGCCATCGATCGGGCTCTTGTCGGTGAAGTAGCGTCCCTTCCGCGGAGCGGACCACTTGCCGCCGATGAAATTGTCGTAGCGCGTACGCAGCTTCGATTCGTCGCTCGTGGACTTGGTCGGCTTATCCAGCATGTTGAGACTCCTTCCCTTGTCGCCGGCTCAACCTCGGTCAAGCAGCCGCGATGGAAACCGAGGTTGTCCCCGATGCACGCAGGATGCCTTGACCTCGATCAATGCCGCGCCTTGCCGGGACCACCACCTTGCTGCCTGTTGAATGCAGCGAGGAAATTCCGGCCATGACCCCCGACATGCCGCAAACGATGAAAGCCGCGGTCGCTCACAGGTCGGGCGGTTTTTTGTTCCCTATTGGCAATAGAACCGCCGGGGCGGCGCAGCCCTCGACGGAAGGCACGGTCAAGACTACCTTCGCAAGGCAAAACTCGAAGACGCCGGCACGAACTTCGAGCAAGGGACGCGACGACGGACGAATGGGCATGACCTTCTGACTGGATCGGATGGGGCCCCGCCCTGGTTGGCCGGAAATTGAGGAGCGATAGGATGACGGCGCCCGAAATGTCGCAAGAAGGCGAGACGGCCCCTGACCTGGCGACGATCGTCGCCGCGGCCGTTGATGCCGTGCAGGGGGACCGCACCCGCTTGATGGACGTCGCTCAGGAGGTGCAGCGCCGGTTCGGATACGTGTCCGACGAAGCCGTTCGCGCCATCGCCGCGCGCCTCGACGTTCACGGGGTCGAAGTCGAAGATGCAGTCTCTTTCTATACCTTCTTGAACCGGGAGCCCAAGGGCCGCTTCCATCTCCGCCTGTCCAGGACCCCCGTGTCGATGATGAAGGGGGCCGCTGCCGTTGCCGAGGCCTTTTCGCAAGCCACCGGGGCCCCGATCGGCGGCACCTCGCCGGACGGACTGTTCACGCTTGAATGGACCAACGATATCGGGATGGCCGATCAGGAGCCGGCAGCCCTCGTCGGCGGCGCCGTGCTCACTGCCCTGGCGCCGGAGGACGCGGTCCCCATCGTGGCCGCGTTGCGTGGCCATCGCGGCACCGGCAGCATGCCGCTCTTTTCCGGCCCGGACGTGCGGAATGCCGGCTTGCCCAAAGCCGGCGTCGCCACGGGCCTGGTCAAATCGGGGCCGGTGGTGTTCCAGCCCAGCCAGGCTGCCGGATCATCCGCCGGCCTCGCAGCGGCGCTTGCCGCTTCCCCCGAGGACGTCATCCGGGCGGTGACGCAATCGAAGCTCCGCGGCCGCGGCGGCGCGGGCTTTCCAACAGGTCTCAAATGGAAGCTTTGCCGGCAGTCGGCGGCCACGGCCCGCCGCGTCGTCTGCAACGCGGACGAAGGCGAGCCCGGCACGTTCAAGGATCGTGTCCTGCTGACAGAAATCCCGGACGCGGTCTTCGAAGGCATGACCATCGCCGGCTATGCGCTGGGGGCTCGGCAAGGGATCGTCTATCTGCGGGGCGAATACGCCTATCTTTGGGACAGGCTCCAGGCCGTGCTGGACGAACGCCGGCACTGTGGGCTGCTCGGCGAAAAGGCAGGCGGGCGCGAGGGTTTCGCCTTCGATATCCGCATCCAGCTCGGCGCGGGTGCCTATATCTGCGGCGAGGAGTCGGCGCTCATCGACTCGCTGGAAGGCAAGCGTGGCGCGCCCCGCGACCGACCGCCATTCCCGACCGACCGTGGCTATCTGCAGCAGCCGACCGCGGTCGACAATGTCGAAACCTTCGTCTGCGCTGCCCGGATCATGGAAAAGGGCCCGGATTGGTTCGCGGGCTTCGGCACGCGCGAGTCCACGGGGACCAAGCTCCTGAGCGTTTCAGGCGACTGCGAGCGCCCGGGCGTCTACGAAGTGGCGTTCGGGATCACCGTCAATGCGCTGCTCGACCTTGTCGGCGCACCGGACGCCGCTTTCGTGCAGATGGGCGGGCCGTCCGGGCAATGCGTCGCGCCGAAGGATTTCGGACGAAGCATCGCCTATGAGGATCTTTCGACCGGTGGCTCCGTCATGGTCTTCAACGCCGGACGGGACGTTCTGGACGTCGCGGCGCAGTTCGCCGAATTCTTCGTCGAGGAATCCTGCGGCTGGTGTACGCCCTGCCGGGTCGGCACTACCCTGCTCAGGAAAGGCATGGAGAAAATCCTCGCCAACCGGGCAACGCTGGCAGATGTCGCCGCGCTCGAAACCCTCGCGACCACCGTGTCCCGCACGAGCCGCTGCGGCCTCGGCCAGTCAGCGCCGAACCCGATCCTGAGCACCATGCGCAACTTCCCGGACGCCTATGAAGCGCGGCTTCAGCCGGCGCCCTTCCTGCCGGCCGTCACGCTGCAAGAGGCCTTGGCGGTGGCGGTCGCGGTCCAGGGACGCGAGCCGGTGGGGGAAGGAGAAACGGCATGAGCGGCAAGACCTTCACATTCACCGTCGACGGGATCGAGGTCACGGCCACACCAGGCCAGACCATCATCCAGGCCTGCGACGCCGCCGGCGTCTACATCCCCCGGCTCTGCCACCATCCCGACCTGGAGCCGTCGGGGCACTGCCGGGTCTGCACCTGCAAGATCAACGGCCGGCCCGCCAGCAGCTGCACCATGCCGGCGGCAGCGGGCATGGTGGTGGAAAGCGACACGCCCGAGCTGAACGCGGATCGCCGGACGCTGATCGAGATGCTGTTCGTCGAGGGCAATCATTTCTGCCCGACCTGCGAGCAGAGCGGCAATTGCGAGCTGCAGGCGCTCGGCTACCTGCTCGGCATGACCGGCCCGACCCTGCCCTATCTCTGGCCGCAGCGCGAGCTGGACGCCACGCACCCCGACATTTTCATCGACCGCAACCGGTGCGTCCTGTGCTCGCGCTGCATCCGGGCGTCCCGCACGGTCGACGGCAAGTCCGTCTTCGGGTTCGAGGGACGCGGCATCCATGTCCGCCTCAACGTCGACGGCGCGCACTTGGACGAGACGACGATCGCCGCCGCCGACAAGGCCGTCCATGTCTGCCCGGTCGGCTGCATCGTGATCAAGCGGACAGGCTATCGGACCCCTTATGGCCACCGGACCTATGACGACGCCCCGATCGGCAGCGACATCGAGGCAAGGCGCGCAGGCCGCAAGAAATGACCGGGCAGGAGAAGCGCTGACCATGGCAAAACCCAAACTCGCGACCTGCTCGCTCGCCGGCTGCTTCGGTTGCCACATGTCGCTGCTCGACATCGACGAGCGGATCATCGAGCTCGTCGATCTCGTCGACCTCGACAGGTCGCCGCTCGACGACAAGAAGCGGTTCGACGGCATGGTGGATGTTGGCCTCGTCGAAGGCGGCTGCGCCAACGAGCACAACGTGCATGTGCTGAGAGACTTCCGCGCGCATTGCCGCACCCTGGTCGCGGTCGGCGCCTGTGCCATCACCGGCGGGGTTCCGGCCATGCGCAACCTCGTCGGCCTGCGCGAATGTCTCGAGGAAGCGTATCTCAAAGGGCCGACCGTCGAGGCCGGCGGGCTCATCCCGAACGATGAGGACCTGCCGCTCCTGCTCGACCGGGTCTATCCGGCGCACGAGATCGTCAAGATCGACTACTTCCTGCCGGGCTGTCCACCGTCGGCCGACACGATCTGGGCCGGGCTGCGAGCACTCCTCACGGGCCACCAGCCGGCGCTTCCTTACAAGCTGTTCAAATACGAATAGCCACCGGCCGTCACGGGAGACATGTCATGAGCAGCGTGCAGGCAGGCCAAGGCCCCCGCAAGATCGTGATCGATCCGGTCACGCGCGTCGAAGGCCACGGCAAGGTGACGATCCGGCTGAACGAGTCCGGCGAGGTGGAGGAAGCGCGCTTCCACATCGTCGAGTTTCGCGGTTTCGAGCGCTTCATCCGCGGCCGGATGTATTGGGAAGTCCCCGTCATCATCCAGCGGCTTTGCGGCATCTGCCCCGTGAGCCACCATCTTGCCGCCGCCAAAGCCATGGACATGGTGGTCGGCGTGGGCAAGCTGACGCCGACGGCGGAGAAGATGCGCCGCCTCATGCATTATGGCCAGGTGCTGCAGTCGAATGCGCTGCACATCTTCCACCTGGCGTCGCCCGACCTGCTGTTCGGCTTCGACGCGCCGCCCGAACAACGCAACATCATCGCCGTGCTCAACCGCTACCCCGAGATCGGCAAATGGGCGATCTTCATCCGCAAGTTCGGACAGGAGGTCATCAAGGCCACCGGCGGGCGGAAAATCCATCCGACAAGCGCGATCCCGGGCGGCATCAATCACAACCTGTCGGTCGAAGACCGCGACGCGCTGCGCAAGCAGGTCGACCAGATCATCGCCTGGTGCGGCGCGGCCCTTCAGCATCACAAGGGTTTCGTGGCAGCGAACCAAGCGCTCCATCGGGATTTCGCAAGCTACCGGTCCAATTTCGTCAGCCTCGTCGGCCCGGATGGCGGCATGGACCTCTACGACGGAAGGCTGCGCGCGATCGACGCCGAGGGTGCGTCCATCTTCGACCAGGTGGACCCGGCAGACTATCGCACCCACCTCATCGAAGAGGTCCGCCCCTGGAGCTATCTCAAGTTCCCGCACATCCGCTCGCTCAGCCGGGAGGAGGGCTGGTATCGGGTCGGCCCCCTCGCCCAGGTCAATTGCTGCGCTTCGATCGATACGCCGCTCGCCGAGGCCGCGCGCCAGGAATTCATCGCCGAGAATGGCGGTGCTCCGGTCCAGGCCACCCTCGCCTACCACTGGGCGCGCTTGATCTGCCTCATCCACTGCGCCGAGAAGATCAAGCAGCTTCTGTTCGACGACGACCTGCAGGGAACCGACCTGATGGTCCGGGGCGAGCGGCGCGGCGAAGGGATCGCCTGCATCGAGGCGCCGCGCGGCACGCTGATCCATCATTATACGGTCGACGACAACGACCAGGTGACGAGCGCCAACCTGATCGTCTCGACGACCAACAACAACGAGGCCATGAACCGCGCGGTGAAGGAGGTGGCCATGAATGATCTTTCCGGACACGAAATCACCGAAGGGCTCCTCAACCATGTCGAAGTCGCCATCCGCGCCTTCGATCCGTGCCTGTCCTGCGCCACGCATGCCCTGGGGCAGATGCCGCTCGTCGTGACGCTGGAAGATGCCGACGGCACGCCCATCGCGACGAGGACCAGGCAATGACCAATCTCGCCCGCTTCGACAGCCAGGGTCTTGCCGGCCTGCCGCCGGCCCTGCGTGCCCGGCGTATCCTGGTCATCGGCTACGGCAATCCCGGACGCCAGGACGACGGGCTTGGCCCGGCGGCGGCGGCCGAGATCGGCAAGGTCGGCTGGCCCAACGTGACGGCGGCGGACAACTATCAGCTTACCATCGAGGATGCGATCGACCTCGCCGCCCATGACGTCGTCTGGTTCGTCGATGCGGCGATATCCGGCGACGAAGCCTGCGCGGTCCGCCGTCTGGTCCCGGCGTTCGACATGCCGTTCACCAGTCACCTGCTCAAGCCCGAAGCCTTGCTGGCGATCGCCGACCAGCAATTCGGGGCACGTCCGGAAGCCTATCTCCTCAGCATCCGCGGTTACGCGTTCGACTTCCGCGAAGGGCTGTCGGACCGAGCGAACGACAATCTCCGCGTCGCCGTGACGCTGCTGTGCCAACGGATCGGCCTTCTCTCGGGAGATCCGCAATGAATATCGGTTTGGGAGCCAGGCGGAAGACGGTGCTTCTGGTCGATTCCGACCCGCATGCACGGGCAACCTTGCGCACCGCGCTGGAAGCGGCCGGCTTCAGTGTCGGGGAGGCCGCGAACGGCCGCGAAGGGGAACGGACGGTGACACGCATCCAGCCGGACGCCATCCTGGCGGATCTGTTGATCGAGACGGTCGATGCCGGCAGCACGATCGCCGAGAAGCTGAAGGCGATCGGAGCCCGCATTCCCATCTACATCGTGAGCAGCGCCGCCGATGCCCTGGTCGGCGCCGTCGGCCTCGACGAACTCGGTGTCTCCGGGGTGTTCCTCAAGCCGGCCGATCCGGCGATCGTGATCCAGACGCTCAAGACGCGCCTGGCCGTGAACTGAGGCGGCAGGGAAGCGATGCACGAGATGTCGATCGCCGAAAGCCTGGTGGACCTGATCGCCGACGAAGCCCGCAAGGGGCGCTTTCGCCGTGCCAGCCGGATTCGCGTGCAGCTCGGCGCCCTCGGCCATGTCGAGCCCGAGGCGCTGCTGTTCTGCTTCGATGTGGTGGCAAAAGGCACGGTGGGGGAAGGGGCCGAACTCGACATCGAGACCGTCCCTGGCACCGGCTGGTGCCCCGCGTGCCGCCGCTCGGTCCCCATCGCTCAGCGATACGACCCGTGTCCGGCCTGCGGGTCCCATGTCGAAATGACAGCGGGCGACGAGCTGCGGCTGGTGGAACTGGAGGTGGAGTGATGTGCACGATCTGCGGCTGCGGCACGACCGCCGAGGACCCGAACCGGGCCTCGCACCATCACCACGGCGACCATGCCCATCATGACCACTGGCATGACGACGACGGGTCGATCCATTTCGGCTCCCCGGCCGCCGCCCATCAGCCTGGGACGAGCCAGGAACGCATCATCCGGCTGGAGCGGGACATCCTTTCCAAGAACGACGCCCATGCGCAGGCCAACAGGGCGCGGCTGCTTGCCGCGGGCCAGTTCGCGCTGAACTTCGTCTCCAGCCCCGGCTCCGGCAAGACGTCGCTGCTCGTGCGCGCGATCACCGACCTGCGGCCACGCTTCGGGATCGCAGTGATCGAAGGCGACCAGCAGACTTCGAACGATGCCGACCGCATCCGCGCGACCGGTGCTCCGGCCGTGCAGATCAACACCGGGAAGGGCTGCCACCTCGACGCGCACATGGTCGGCCACGCCCTCGACAGGCTTTCGCTGTCGGCGGGCGGCCTGCTTTTCATCGAGAATGTCGGCAACCTGGTCTGCCCGGCCGCCTTCGATCTCGGCGAGGCCCACAAGATCGTCGTGCTGTCGGTCACGGAAGGCGAGGACAAGCCGCTCAAATATCCCGACATGTTCGCACAGGCCGATCTGATGCTGCTCAACAAGGCGGACCTGCTGCCCTATGTCGATTTCGACGTCGAAGCCTGCATCGACCACGCGCGCCGGATCAATCCCAAGCTGGACATCCTGACCGTTTCCGCCCGGACCGGCGAAGGCATGCCGGGCTTCTACGATTGGATCGAGACACGCGCCCGCGGCGTGCGCCAGGATGCGAGCCATGCGATCGGCTGAAGCCCCTCCGGCGATCGCGCGGCCGCCGGCACTTACCCCAAGCCGGCTGCGGATCCGCGTCCGCGGCGCCGTCCAGGGCGTGGGCTTCCGCCCGTTCGTCTACCACCTCGCGACGGCACATGATCTTTCCGGATTCGTGCTGAATGACGGCGATGGCGTCCTCGTCGAGGTCGAAGGCCGCAAGCTCGACGCCTTCGTCACGGCGTTGAAGCACAGGCGTCCGCCGCTGGCGCGGATCGACACGCTCGACCTGTCGACGCTGCCGGCCAAAGGCAGCCGGGGGTTCGCGATTCGTGAGAGCCTGTCGGGCGCGGCGCGCACGCGGGTGATCCCCGACGCCGCGACCTGCGACGCCTGCCTCGAGGAGCTTTTCGACCCGACGAGCCGGTTTCATCTCTATCCTTTCGTCACCTGCACGCATTGCGGACCGCGCTTCAGCATCACCCGGCGCCTGCCGTACGACCGGGCGCAGACCGCCATGGCCGGCTTCCCCCTCTGCGAGGCCTGTGCGCGGGACTACGCCGCCGTCTCCAGCCGCCGCTTCCATGCCGAGACGATCGCCTGCCCTGTCTGCGGCCCGCGTCTCAGCCACCCCATCGAGGCCGTCGCCGCCGCCGTGAAGACGGGCCGCATCGTCGCCCTGAAAGGCATCGGCGGCTTCCACCTGATCTGCGACGCCTTCAACGAAGCCGCCGTGGCCGAGCTGCGGCGGCGCAAGGCGCGCGAGGAAAAACCCTTCGCGGTGATGGTCGCAAACGATGCTTCGGTCGATTCGATCGCGGCGCCTGCGGATGACGAGTACGCCCTGCTTTCCGCCGGCGAGCGGCCGATCGTGCTGATGCGCGGGCGGCAGGCGCTCGCGCCTTCGGTCGCACCGGGACTGACCCGCATCGGGGTGATGCTGCCCTACGCACCTGTCCACCACCTGCTCTTCCACGCCCTTGCCGGACATCCGGCCGATCCGGGGTGGCAGCGCCGGCCGCAGCCTTTCGCGCTCGTCGCCACCTCCGCCAATCCGGGTGGCGAGCCGCTCGTGATCGACGATGACGATGCAGCGGTCCGCCTTGACGGCATCGCCGATCTCATCGTTACCCATGATCGTCCGATCGTCACCCGCGCCGATGATTCCGTGATGGCGGTGATCGACGGCGCACCGGCCTATCTCCGCCGCTCGCGCGGCTTCGTGCCCGCGCCGATCGACCTTGGCGAAGACGGGCCCGCCACGCTCGCCGTCGGCGCCCATCTGAAGGCGACCATCACCGTCACGCGCGGCCGCGAGGCCTTCGTGTCGCAGCATGTCGGCGATCTCGACAACGCCGCGACCATTCGCTTCCACCAGGAAACGGTCCGCCATTTCATCGACATCCTGGATGTCAGGCCCGAGGCGGTCGCCTGCGACCTGCATCCCGACTTCCATTCGACGCGCTTCGCGGAAGCAAGCGGCCTGCCCGTCATCGCCGTCCAGCATCATGCCGCCCATATCGCCGCCGTTGCCGCCGAACATGGCGTGCGCGGTCCCGTGCTGGGTCTGGCGCTCGACGGCCATGGCGCGGGCGACGATGGCGGCGCCTGGGGCGGCGAACTCATATGCCTTGACGGATCGCGATGGCGCCGCCTCGGCCATCTCCTGCCGCTGGCGCTGCCGGGCGGGGACCGCGCCACCCGGCAGCCCTGGCGCATGGGGATCGCCGCCCTGGCCGCGCTCGGCCGGATCGAAGAGGCGGCCCGGCTGTTTCCCGATGTCCCGCTCGCCCCTCGCCTGCCGCCCACATTGGCCAATGCTCCGACGACCACGAGCGCGGGTCGCCTTTTCGATGCCGCTGCGGCGCTGCTCGGGCTGCGCACCCGCGTGGATTATGAGGGGCAGGCCGCGATCGAGCTGGAGGCTCTGGCCGACAACCCCGAGGCGCTGCCCGGCGGCTTTCGGGTCGAGGGCGACGTGCTGGATTTCCGGCCGCTCCTGGCGGTCCTCCCGTCCCTGCGACATGATCCATCCGCCGGGGCGGACCTGTTCCACGGCACGTTGATCGCAGGCCTGGCGGCCTGGACCGCCGCGGCCGCGTCGCGGTTCGGATTGACCCAAGTCGCGTTCGGCGGCGGCTGCTTCATGAACCGCGTGCTGGCCGAGGGGCTTGCCGGCGCGCTGCGGGCACGCGGCCTGGTTCCCCTCCTGCCGCGCGCGGTGCCGGCCAACGACGGCGGTTTGTCACTCGGCCAAGCGCATGTTGCGCGGATGCGGCTTGCAGGAAAGGACAGCTCATGTGCCTCGCCATACCCGTGCGCGTGAACGCGCTCCTGCCCGACGGCATGGCGCGGGTGACGCTGAGCGGCGTCGCGATGGACATCTCCGTGGCGCTCGTCGAGGAGGTCCAGGTTGGCGATTACGTCATCGTCCATGTCGGCTATGCGCTCGCGCGCATCGATCCCGAGGAGGCCGAACGTACGCTGGCGCTGATGCAGGAGGGCGGCGTGATCCCGCCGTCGGAGGCAGCGGAGGCATGTCCGTGAAATACATCGACGAATATCGCGACGGCCGCCTTGCCGGCGTCTTCGCCGCGCAGATTGCCGAAGCGGTCCACCCCGAACGCGCCTACCGCTTCATGGAGTTCTGCGGCGGGCACACCCATGCGATCTCGCGTTTCGGCATCGCCGACCTCTTGCCGGCCAACGTGCGCATGATCCACGGTCCCGGCTGCCCGGTCTGCGTACTGCCGGTCGGACGCATCGACATGGCGATCCAACTCGCCCGCCGGCCGGACGTGACGCTGTGCACCTATGGCGACCTCATGCGCGTGCCCGGCTCGCGCGGCGCGTCCCTGCTCAAGGCCAAGGCCGCCGGCGCCGACATCCGGATGGTCTACTCCACGCTCGACGCGCTCCGCATCGCGGAGGCGGAGCCGTCGCGTGAGGTCGTGTTCTTCGCGATCGGCTTCGAGACCACCACGCCGCCGACCGCGCTCGCGATCCGGCGGGCCGCGGCGCGCGGGCTCGCGAATTTCAGCGTCTTCTGCAATCACGTCCTGACCCCGTCGGCGATCCGGGCCATCCTGGAAAGCCCGGGCGAGGCCGGCGGGATGCGCGTCGACGGCTTCATCGGCCCCTCGCATGTCAGCACCGTCATCGGCACCGAACCTTACGATTTCGCGGCCAGGACGTTTGGCAAGCCGGTCGTGGTGACCGGGTTTGAGCCGGTCGACGTCATGCAGGCGATCCTCATGCTCATCCGCCAGCTCAACGAAGGCCGCTGCGAGGTCGAGAACCAGTATGTCCGCGCGGTGACGCGCACGGGCAACCGCATCGCGCAAGCCGAGATCGCCGAAGTCTTCGAGCCGCGCGACAGCTTCGAGTGGCGCGGCCTTGGTGAGATCCCCCGCAGCGGATTGCGGCTGAAGCCGGCCTATGCGGCCTTCGACGCCGAGCGGCGCTTCGCCCTTCAGGGCATCACCGGCCGGGACAATCCCGCCTGCGAATGCGGCGAGATCCTGCGGGGCGAGAAGCGGCCGGCCGACTGCAAGCTGTTCGGCACCGCCTGCACGCCCGACACGCCGATGGGGGCCTGCATGGTGTCCTCGGAAGGCGCCTGCGCCGCACATTGGACCTATGGCCGGTTCCGCGATCTCGCCCGGAGGGTCGCATGAGCGTCCGAACCCATCGCGGTCTCGACCTCCGCAACGGCCGCATCGATCTGTCGCACGGTTCGGGCGGCCGCGCGATGGCGCAGCTTATCGCCGATATCTTCCATGCCGCGCTCGACAATCCCTGGCTGCGCCGCGGCAACGACCAGGCAGCCTTCGAGGTCGCCGCGGGCCGCATGGTGATGACGACCGATGCCTATGTGGTCTCGCCGCTGTTCTTTCCGGGCGGCGATATCGGCTCGCTCGCGGTCCATGGCACGATCAACGACGTCGCCGTGGGCGGCGCTCGGCCGCTCTATCTCTCAGCGAGCTTCATCATCGAGGAAGGTTTCCCGCTCGCCGACCTGAAGCGCATCGCGGACAGCATGGGTGCGGCCGCGCGCGGCGCCGGCGTGCCGGTCGTGACCGGCGACACCAAAGTGGTTGAGCGCGGCAAGGCCGACGGTGTCTTCATCACCACGACGGGCGTCGGCGTCCTGCCGGCCGGGCTCGATCTCTCCGCCGAAAAGGCGCGGCCTGGCGATCGGGTGATCCTGTCGGGCACGATTGGCGACCATGGCGTCGCGATCATGTCGAAACGGCAGAACCTCTCATTCGAGACGGATCTCGTTTCGGACTCGGCCCCGCTCCACGACCTCGCCGCCGCGATGGTCGACGCGGGCCGCGAAGGCCTGCGCGTCATGCGCGATCCGACCCGCGGGGGTCTCGCCGCAACATTGAACGAGCTTGCCCATCAGGCGCGGATCGGCTTCCGCCTCTCCGAGGAAGCCGTGCCTGTGAAGCCGGAGGTCGCCGGCGCCTGCGAGCTGCTTGGGCTCGATCCTCTCCATGTGGCGAACGAAGGCAAGCTGGTCGCCGTCGTGTCGCCGCAAGCGGTGGGACCGGTGCTCGCGGCGATGCGCGCGCACCCGCTTGGCCGCGACGCTTCGATCATCGGCGAGGCGATCGAGGACGACCACAGCTTCGTCCAGATGACCACCGCGTTCGGCGGCGGCCGGATGGTCGACTGGCTGTCCGGCGAGCAGCTTCCGCGCATCTGCTGACGCCGGCATCGACGCGCCGCGCCGGGTCTCAGTCCTCCTCGTCGCCCTCTTCCTCGATCATCTTCTCCAGCACGCGCGCCGCCAGCGCGGGATCCTTGTCGATCAGTTCCCGCACCCTCTGCGCGATCGGAGAGTTGTAGACCTGTTCGATCGGGTCCTCCCACGCGCCCGACGCCTCCAGCAGCATCTGCCGGCCCTCATCGGATGAGCCCATCGGGGCGCCGGTCAGCGCCATGCTGGCGTCAGGCCCGGCCAGGGCGGGCTCCATACCCTTGACAATGAAGGACCGGGGCGGTTCGGCCAGGTGGCTGAAGATGGACCGCGCCGTCAGCACGATCGTGATCAGCCCGATCGTGCCGAACACGACGAGTTGGATGAAACTGGTCAACTCCGCATTCCGCAGGACAGGGACAGGCTTCGCCGGCGTCGCCGGCGGGTCCGGCACGTCCATCGTAGTGGCGAACGGCATGCTCGCCAGTTCCAATCGGTCGCCGCGCTTTTCGTCGAACCCGACCGCGCTTTTCACCAGCCGGCTGATCTGGTCCAGCTCCGCCTGCGGGCGCGGCTGGAACACGCGCTTGCCCGAGGCGTCCACGGTATCCATGCCGTCGACCAGGACGGCGAGGCTGATGCGATCGATATGCGGCTGGTCGTGCACGATCTCCCGCACGTCGCGGGTGATCTCGTAGTTCGTCGTCTCTTCCTGCCTGGCTTCCTGCGAACCGGTGGCGGTCGCGCCGGAATCGGCGTTCGGCAAGTTGTTCTGCACCGACACGCCGGGGACTTTATCGGTGGTCTTGTTGTTGGTCGTCACCGCCTGCGTGCTGCGCACGGCGGAGCTGTCGGGGTCGAAACGCTCCTGCTTTTCGCTGACCTTGTCGAAATTCAGCGCCACCGACGCCTCGACATGCACATGCCCGACGCCCAGGCTGCGTTCCAGCATCAGCTCCACCGCCTGGGACAGCCGCGTCTCCATCCGCTGACGCAGGTCGTCTGCCCGAGCGCCGCTGTTCTTCAGCTCGTCGTCGCTGCCGGCCCGGGCGAGAAGATGCAGGTTCGAATCGACGACGGTGATGGCGTTGGGACTGAGGCCCGGAACCGCGGCGGCGATCAGGTCGACGACGGAGCGCACGGCCTCGTTCGACAGCGTGCCGTGGCCGGCCAGCGTCAGCATCACGCTCGCCTGCGCCTCGGTCTTCTGCCGTTCGAACGGCTGGCGGTGCGGCAACACGATATGCACGCGGGCGCGCTGGATTCCCCGCACCGACGTGATCGTCCGACTCAGCTCGCCTTCCAGCGCTCGGGTCAGCCGGATCTGCTGCTCGAAATCCGTCAGCAGCATGCCGTTGTCATCGAAGATCTCGTAGCCGGGTCCGGTCCCGCCCAGACTTGCCGCCGGACCGCCGCCGCCGGGCCGCAGGGCACGGGCGGCGTCGAGGTCGGCCTCCGCGACCAGGACCTGGCGTGTCTGCGGATCGAACCGGTAGTTCAGGCGCGCGCTGTCGAGCGCCCGCAGAAGGTCCTGGCTGTCCTGCGGGTCGAGATTGGTGGCGAGCACGGCCATGCGCGGCGCCGCCCCGCCCCAGAGTTCCAGCACCGCCAGGCTACCGAGGGTGCCCAACGTCAGCGCCACGATGACCGCGACGCGTACCATGCCGAGTTTGCGGATGGTTTCGAGTAAGCCTTGCATGCGGTCCGGTCACGAGGAATGGGTCCGCGACCTCGATACCGCCTAAATCTTTCGGATTGGTTAACCCGACCTCCCCCACCCGCATACGTTCAGGCACCGAACGATCGAGGTCCCGGATGGGTTCCGAGCGGCGGTCAGCCCAATCCCGGGCGATCAGTATGCTCTTGCGTCCCGGCACAGTCTCGGGCTTGCTTTGTGAAAATCCTGCAATCGGATCGTTTCCGCGGTCCGCATCAAGCAAAAGACAAATTCGGGAGGGAATGCCGAGTGGATGGAGCCACGACACCAGTCAGAAGCGGCGAGATGATCGCCGTCCGACGCCTGACCAAACGTTTTGCCGGCGTCGTCGCCTTGAGCGAGATCGAATTCTCGATCCGCGAAGGGGAACTGGTCGTCGTCGTCGGCCCCTCCGGCTGCGGCAAGTCCACGCTGCTGCGGATTCTCGCGGGGTTGCTGCCCCAATCCGAGGGCGAGGCGTCGCTGCACGGCACCCCGATCACCGGACCGCGTCGGGATATCGGCGTGGTGTTCCAGTCGCCGGTGCTGTTTCCATGGCGCACCGTCCTGGGCAATGCCCTTCTGCCGGTCGACGTCCAGCGCCTGGGACGGGACAAGCTGCGGGCGACCGCGATGGACCTGCTGCGGCTGGTGGGTCTGGACGGGTTCGAGCACCGGTATCCCTGGCAACTGTCCGGCGGCATGCAGCAGCGCGTCGCCCTGGTGCGCGCGCTGATCCACGACCCGGCGCTGCTGCTGATGGATGAGCCCTTCGGCGCCCTGGACGCGATGACGCGGGAGCAGATGAACCAGGAACTGCAGCGTATCTGGATGGAACGCCGCAAGACCGTGCTGTTCATCACGCATTCGATCGGCGAAGCCGTGTTCCTCGCCGACCGGGTGCTGGTGATGACGCCGCGTCCCGGCCGCATCGCCGATGAGCTGGTGATCGACCTGCCCCGCCCCCGCGGGCTGGAGGTGATGAACACGCCGGAGTTCGGCGCTTACGTGAAACGAATCCGCACAGGCCTCAACGCCTCGGGAGGCATCGAATGAAAGTCCTGCTGCGTCCCCTGTTCATCCTGCTGCTGTTGGCGGTGTGGGAAGCGGTGGTCAGGCTGGGCAACATCCCGGCTTTCCTGCTGCCGGCACCCACCGCGATCTTCGCCGCGCTGTATCGCGGCATCGCCACAGGCCTCTACGAAGAACATATCGGCGTCACGCTGAGCGAGACCGCCCTGGGATTCATCGTCGGCAGTCTTGGCGGATTGCTGCTGGGTACCTGCGTCGCATTGTCGCGGCGGTTCGACTACTTCGTCTATCCGATCATCGTGATGTTCCAGGCGATGCCGAAAGTGGCGCTGGCGCCGCTGATCATCATCTGGTTCGGCCTCGGCATGACCTCGAAAGTCGTCAACGCGGCGCTGGTCTGTTTCTTTCCGCTGATGATCAACACGATCGTCGGCCTGCGGTCCGCCGACGAGGACCGGGTCGCGCTGATGCGCTCCCTGGCCGCGTCGCCCTTGCAGATCTTCGCGATGCTGCGGGTGCCGAACGCGCTGCCTTATATCTTCGCGGGGCTGGAGATCGCGATGATCTTCGCCCTGATCGGCGCCATCGTGGGCGAGTTCGTCGGCGCGCAGGCCGGCCTGGGGATGCTGATCCAGAGCATGAACTTCACCATGGACGTCGCGGGCCAGTTCTCCATCCTGCTGATCCTGTCGGTGATCGGGCTGCTGCTGAACACGGCGGTGGCGCTGGTGCGCAAGCGGGTGCTGTTCTGGGATACGTCAAGCCGCCAGGCGGCGGTCCAGGCGGAAAAACTATAGGCGGAGGCGTCATGAAACGGATTCTTGCCATCGGCCTGGCGCTGGCGTGCCTGACGGCATCGCCGCCGGTGGTCAGGGCGGACCCGATCCCGGCGGTGCAATCGTCGAGCAACATGCAGATCATCGGCCACAGCGACCTGAACGGCGCCGGCAAGGGCGGCGAGGGGCTGGCGCTGAAGCAATACCCCGACGGCCGGCGCGTGCTGTTCCTGGCGCATGAATCGGGCCCGATGTGCGTCAGCATCGTGGACGTGACGAAACCGGAAAATCCGGTCGTCATCACGCAAATCCGCACGCTGGTGCCGCAGGTCCGCTGCAACAGCCTGGGCTATGCCGGCAATACGCTGGCCGTCGCGCAGCAGACCGACAAGCCGGGCCAGAAGGGCGCCGGAATGCTGGTGTTCGACATCGCCGATCCGGCGCATCCGAAGCAGGAGGCGTATTTCGACACCTCCGGCCCGCACTCCCGCGGCGTGCACTATCTTTGGTTCGTCGACGGGCATTATGCCTACCTGTCCACCGGCGCGAAGGACTTCACGCCGCGGAACCAACTCGACGACCAGTTCTTCATGATCGTCGACATGTCCGATCCCAGGCATCCGCACGAGGTCGGACGCTGGTGGCTGCCGGGCACGCGGGTCGGCGACAAGGCGCCGTCGCCGCCCAGGGTTTCGATCGATTCGGGAATCCGGATGCACACGCCGATCGTGTCGGGCGACAGGGCCTATGTGGGTTGGATCGACGGCGGATGGGTGATCCTGGATATCAGCGACAAGGCGCATCCCAAGCTGGTCGCGCATCGGTCCTGGCAGTCGCTGGATGTCGGCTTCGCGCACACCGTGCTGCCGATCCCGTCTCGCGGCCTGGCGATCCAGACCGAGGAAGCCGTCGAGAACAACTGCAAGGACTGGCCCAAGCGTGATTGGGTCTGGGACATTTCCAACGAAACCCATCCGGTGGTGCTGGCCGCGCTGCCGCCGCCGAAGGATTTCGACACGCTGTGCAAGGAAGGCGGGCGGTTCGGCGCGCACAATATCGCGCAGAACCGCCCCGATCCGACGGCACGCCAATTGACGAAGACCGTCGTCGGCTCGTTCTTCGCCGGCGGCGTCAGGGCGTATTCGATCGCCGATCCGCATGCGCCGGTGGAGATCGGCTACCTCGTCGACGCGCCCCCGAAGGGCAACGCCACGCACAGCATCCAGATCAACGACGTCTACGTGGATGAAAACGGCCTGATCTATGCCAACGACCGCCTGACCGGCGGTCTCGATATCATCCGTTACACCGGTTCCGTTCCGTTGGAGTGAATTCCATGCGCTTTGGCTTCCTGCTTGCCGCCCTGATCCTGGCGGGTACGTCCCTGGCTCGGGCTGAAACGACCATCCGGGTGGGCTGGTGCGCCAGCACGATCAGCGCCGCCGCCGCGCCCTATGCCGTGGCCCAGAAAATGGGCTGGTACGCGGAACGCGGGGTGAAGGTCATCGTCACGCCCCTGCCCGGCTCCACCGATTGCGTGAAGGAGGTCGCGACCGGCGACCTGCCGTTCAGCGTGCCGTCGATCGAGCCGGTGCTGATCATTCATCCCCAGGGCGTGAAGGCGAAGGTCTTCTATACGGCGTATCAAAGCTTCGGCTACGGCATCGCCGTGCCGGCCGACAGCCCGATCAAGGATTTCGCCGACCTGAAGGGCAAGACCATCGGCGTCACCTCGATGGCCTCTGCCGGCGTCATCGTTGCCAGGTCCCAGTTGTCGGAGGCCGGGATCGACCCGACGACCCAGGCGCGCATCGTGGTAGCGGGCGAAGGCGCGCAGACCGCGGCGCTGCTGCGATCCAAGCAGGTGGACGCGCTCTCGCAGTTCGATACGCAGTACGCGATGGTGGAAAATGCCGGGCAGAAGCTGCGGATGTTGCCGCTGGGCAAGATGGCGGCCTATCCGGGCAACGGGTTTTTCGCGCTGGAGTCCACGCTGAAGGACCGCCGACAGGATGCGATCGCCGTCGCCCGCGGCTTCGCGATGGGCGAAATCTTCGCCATGGCCAATCCCGAAGCGGCGATCCGCATCCTGTACGAAGTCTATCCGCAGACGAAACCGACCGGAAAGGATGAGGAAACCGCCGTCCGCGACGATACCAAGGTGCTGCGGGCGCGCATGGCGCATTGGGATCTGGCCTCGGGCGGCGTGACCAAATGGGGCGAAAGCAACATGGCCAACTTCAACAACTACATCGACTTCCTGGTGAAGTGGAAGATCGTGCCGCAGAAAGTCCCCGCCGATGAAGTCGTCACCAACGACCTGGTCGACGACATCAACGCCAGCTTCGATGCGAAGAAGGTAGAGGCGGCGGCGAAGGCCTATAAGCCTTGAGCGATACCGGTGGCCAGGGAGGCTTGCGGCGGGGCTTGCGGCGGGGCGGGGCCGATATTGCCGCCACGACCACGCGTGCTACAGTTCCGCCACCACTGGCGGAGCCCCTGAATGGACCGTATCCCCGTCCTGGACGTCGGCCCCACGCTGGCCGGAGAACCCGGCGCTCGGCAGCGTCTGGCGCAGGCCGTCGCCGCCACATGCGCCGATACAGGATTCCTGGTCATCACCAATCACGGCATAGACCAGCGCCTGATCGACGGCGCCTTCGCCGCGGCCTCGGATTTCTTCGATCTGCCCGACGAACGGAAACTGGCATTGAAGGTGGGCGACCTGAACATCGGCTATCTGCCGTACGGCGCGCAGATCATCCGCACCTCCAAGATCAACAACAACACCAAGCCGAACCTTAGCGAGAGCTTCTATATCGTTACGGACCTGTCGCCTGACGACCCGCGCATCGTGGCCGGCGATCCGCTGTTCGGACTGAACCGCTGGCCCGTGGACATGCCGTCCTTCAAGGCCCGCACCACCGCGTATTTCGACGCCATGCGGCCACTCGCCGCCCAGATGGTGTCCGTCATCGCGACTTCCCTGGGACTACAGGCCGATTTCTTCGCGCGGGACTTCCGGGAACCGACGATCACCCTGCGGCTGATCCGCTATCCCGCGCATGACAGCGCCGAAGACAACCAGTTCGGCTTCGCGCCGCACATCGACACCAGCTTCCTGACGCTGCTGGCGCAATCGGCGCTGCCGGGGCTGGAGGTCCGCACCCGGGAGGGCGAGTGGATCCGTCCCCCCTCCATCCCCGGCACGTTCGTGGTCAATACCGGCGAGATGATGGCCCGATACAGCAACGACCGCTACACGCCCACGCCGCATCGGGTCATCAATGACAACGGCACGCTGCGGCATGCCATTCCGTTCTTCTACGGCCCCAGCCTGGACGCCGTCATCCGGCCTGTCCCGACCACGGTTTCGGCGGTGGCGCCGTCCAAATACGAACCGCTGCTCTACGCGGACCACCGACGCAAGCTGAACCTGACGAATTTTGATCACCGGCGGAAGCCAGCCGAGGCCTCCGCCTGATCGCGACTACCGAGCGGGACCGCGCATGGAGGCGGGTTGGCCGGGAAGCGGGATGGTGGGGCCGACCTGCACCGGCTTGCCGTTGTTCACGCGGAAGACCTGCAGGTCCTTGCCGATATAGTTGCCAACGTAAATATACTCGCTGTTCGGGCTGAACGCGATCCCCTCGGGAAGGGCACCGAGCTTCGCCTTGCCGGTGACGGTCAGCTTGCCGCCTGCACCGATCGACATCACCGCCAGTTCCCCCGTCGCCGTCTTGAACCAGTCGGTCGGTTTTGCGCCCGATCCCTCGATCAGCGGCGTCGCGGCCCATTTGCCGTTGGGCGCGATCGCGAAACCTTCCGGCCCGACGCCGGGGCTCATGACGTCCACGACATGCGGATGCGGGCCGGCGGCTTCGATGACCACCTCGGCATCATGGTTGTTCTTCATGGCGCCGGTGTTGGAGGCGACGACGTATTTGCCGTCCGGCGTGATATCGATGTTGTAAGGATTGAACGCCGACGGGATATCCAGGGACTTGTCATAGGTCACCTTGGTCCCGTCGATCGACAGCACGCCGATCTTGTTCACGGTGTTCAGGCAGACGAAGGCCCGCTTGCCGTCGGGCGTGATGACGACGGCGGACGCTTCCTGCTCCATCGGCACCTCGCCAACGGCCTTCACCACGCCGTTGTCGATCGAAAGGACCGAAACGCTCTTCCCTGCCCGGTTGGCGATCAGCGCCAGCTTGCCGTCATGGGCGATCGCAAGGCCGGATGGCTGCCGGCCGACGGTGATCGTATCTTTCAGCACTGGCGGGTTGGCAGTCAGGTCGATGACGAACAGCTTGTCGTCCGGCGCGGTCTTCCATGCACTGCCGTCCTGGTTCATGACGATCGAGTTCGCCACCAGTCCCAGCTTTCCGTCAGGCGTGATCTGAAGGTTGGTCGGCGGGCCAAGCAGCGAGTTCATCAATGGCAGCGATCCCCGGATATGCGGCTTGGTGGGATTCGCGACGCTGACGACCAGCACTGCATCCTTGCCGGGCGGTCCGTTCACCGAACCGTTCGCGTCGTACGTGACCTTCTCATCCAGGCCGATCAGGATGTCACTGGGACTCGCCAGCGCCGGTGCGGCCAGGATCAGGCAGGCCGTCAGCCCAAGGGCTACGCGCATGGTCATTGGATCGTCTCCCTGTGTCTTTATGTCGTTGCAGCCGCGACGCTAATGCGGAGGCCGCGGGCGCGCAACCTTGTGGCCCCTGGGGCCCCCTTGGCGCCCCCCTTGGCGGGCCCCTGGGCGCGGCCCTTGGCATCGCGCGTCCGATGCGCGAACATCCCCACAAGAACAAACGGAGGATCGACGATGGACGGCCTGTCGAACGCGCCTTACCGCTATATCGAGACCCGCAAGATCGCCGGTGCGCTGGGCGCCGAGGTGCATGGCGTGAACCTCGCCGAACCGCTGCCGCCGGAGGTCCTGGCCGAAGTCCGCCAGGCGCTGCTGGAGAACCTGGTGATCTTCTTCCGCGATCAGGACATGACGCCGGACCGGCTGCTGGCCTTCGCGCGCAACTGGGGTGAGATCCACCGGCACCCTTATATCGCCGGCATGCCGGGCTATCCTGACGTGCTGGAACTGGCGAAGAAGGCAGGGGACACGCGGAATTTCGGCGGCGACTGGCACACCGACCAGATGTTCGCGCCGCGTCCGGCCATGGGCACCATGCTGTGGTGCAAAACGGCACCCGACGCCGGAGGGGACACCCTGTTCTCCAACCAGTACCTTGCATATGAAACTTTGTCCGACGGGATGAAGGCATTGATCGGCACGATCCGCGGCATCGCCGTGGGCGACAAGAAGAAGAACGGCCAGACCAGGGCAGCGGTGAACGCGGCGACGGTCTCGGGCTATACCACGCTGGAAGCACCCGCCGAGATGCGCCGCTCCCCGCATCCGCTGGTGCGGACGCACCCCGAGACGGGACGCAAGTCGCTCTATATCGGCGGCCATGTACACTACCTGGAGAACATGACCGAGGAAGAGAGCGAACCTCTGATCAGTTACCTCTACAACCATTCGCAGCGGCCGGATTTCACCTGCCGCTTCCGGTGGGAGGCAGGATCGCTCGCGTTCTGGGACAATCGTTGCACGATGCACTTCGCGATCAACGATTATCCGCCGGGCACGCGCATGATGCACCGGGTGACGGTCGCCGGCGACGAGCCGTTCTGATGCCGCGTCAGATGGTGATGGTCGGGTTCCTGCAGGCGCAGAACTGCACGAACCTCGTCAGCTCCTGGCGGCATCCGGAATCGCGGTCCGATTCGACCTCGGCCGATTACTACCAGACGATCGGGCGCGTGCTGGAAGAAGGCAAGTTCCATGTCGGCTTCTTCGACGATCGCCTGGCGATGCCGGACCGCTATGGCAACGACCACCGCCACACGGTGGAGCACGGCATCCGCTGCGTGAAGATGGACCCGCTGACCGTCGTCACCGTCATGGGCATGGCGACGAAGCGGCTCGGCCTCGGCGCCACGCGGTCGACGACCTATTACGAACCCTTCGACGTCGCCCGCACCTTCGCCACGCTGGACCTGATGACCGACGGCCGGGCCGCGTGGAACGTCGTGACCTCGATGAACGACGGCGAAGCCCTGAACATGGGGAAAGACGAGCACCTGGAGCACGACACGCGCTACGATCGCGCCGACGAGTTCATGGAGGTCGTCCTCGGCCACTGGAACTCCTGGGACGACGGCGCGGTCCTGCACGATCGCCAAACCGGCGTGTTCGCCGATCCCGACAAGGTGCGCCGCCTGGACCACAAGGGCACGTGGTTCAAGTCGCGCGGCCCCTTCACGGTGCCACGCTCCCCGCAGGGGCATCCGGTCGTCATCCAGGCCGGGCAGAGCGGGCGCGGCAAGCGGTTCTGCTCGCGCTGGGGCGAACTGGTGTTCGTTTCGACCCCAACCAGCCTGGACCACGGCCGCCAGGTGTACCGGGAACTGAAGGACGAAGCCGAACGCCTGGGCCGCGATCCGTCGCATATGTCGATCACCCCGGCGGCCTATGTCGTCGCAGCGGAAACGAAGTCCGAAGCCGAGGACAAGATGGCGCTGATCGACACGCTGGCGACCGATGAGGACGCATTGTCGCTACTGTCGGAAGCCATGAACTTCGATTTCGCCAGCAAAGGCCTGGACGAACCGTTCACGGACGCGGAGTTGGAAGGGATCTCCGGCACCCAGTCCATGCGCGACCGCGTCCTGCGCGCCAGCGGCATCCGCAACCCCACGCCTCGCGACTTCGTCAAATACTCCCACCGCGCTCGGCCCAACAAGCCGTTCGTTGGCGGACCGAAAGAAATAGCCGACGGGCTGGAGGAATGGTTCTCCACCGGCGTCTGCGACGGCTTCGTGGTGGCGGCGACGCATGTGCCGGGGACGTATCTGGACTTCGTGAAATACGTCGTGCCGGAACTGCAACGGCGAGGGCTGTACCACAAGGATTACACCGGAGCGACGCTGCGGGAGAACCTGGGCCTGCCGATTCCGAAAGGACGCCTCGCATGAGGCTGGGACTTTCGATCGGCTACTCCAAGGCCCGCATGGACCTGCCGGTCGCGCTGGTCCAGCGCGCCGAGGAACTTGGTTACGACTCCGTCTGGTCCGCCGAAGCCTATGGCTCCGACGCGATCACGCCGCTGGCGTATCTGGCGGCAGTGACGAAGCGCATCCGCCTAGGCACGGGCATCATGCAGCTCGCCGCGCGGACCCCGGCCAACGCCGCGATGTGCGCCGGGACGATCGACGCGCTGGCGGGCGGCGGGCGGTTCATCGCCGGCCTCGGCGTGTCCGGCCCTCAGATCGTCGAGGGTTGGTACGGCCAACCCTGGGGTCGCCCCTATTACCGGCTGAAAGACTACGTCGCCATCATGCGCAAGATCTTCGCACGGCAGGAGCCGGTGACCCATGACGGTCGCGAAATCAGCCTGCCCTATCACGGTCCCGGCGAGGCCGGCGTGGGCAAGCCCTTGAAATCCATCCTGCACATGAACCCCTCGATCCCGATCTACCTCGCCACCGGCAGCGAAAGCACCGTGAAGCTGACGGCGGAGATCGCCGACGGCTGGCTGCCGATGGGCTTCGTTCCAGGCTGCATGGCGGAATACGGCCCCTGGCTGGAGGAAGGGTTCCGCCGAGCGGGGAATGGGAAAGGCCTGGGCGATTTCGAAATCCAGGCCTCGGTCCATGTGGAGGTCGCGGACGACGTCAAGGCGACCCTCGCGCGCCTGAAGCCCGAAGTGGCGCTGTACGTCGGCGGGATGGGGCACCGCGACAAGAACTTTCACAAGGAACAAATGATCCGTCGCGGCTTTTCCGATGCGGCCGACCGCATCCAGGAACTCTACCTCGCGCACCGGAAAGAAGAAGCCGAGGCAGCGGTCCCCGACGAATGGGTCGACATGAAGTCCCTCGTCGGTCCGCCCGCGCGCATCAAGCAGCGCTTCCGCGCCTGGGAGGCATCAGGCGCGACCGCGTTGACCGTCCGCTCCCGCCAACCGGCGGCGATCGACGTGATGGCGGAGGCCGCCCGCCTGAACGCATAATGAATCCATAAACCAAGGGAGGAAACCATGCGGTTCACCGGCAAGATCGCCCTGATCACGGCGGCGGCGAACGGGATCGGCAAGGCCACGGCCGACATCATGGCCCGCGAGGGCGGGACGGTGGTCTGTGTCGATAACCACCCGGAACGTCTGGAAGCGGCGCTGAAGGCGCTGGGTCCATCCGCGCATGGCCGGCTGTGCGATGCGCTGGACCAATCCCAGGTGGACCCGGTCGTTGCGGGTGTGGTCAAGGAGTTCGGCCGCATCGACATCCTGGTCAACGCCGTCGGCGGCAGCACCATCATTCCGAAGCCGTCCGCGACCGTCGAGGAGCACTCGCTGGACGACTGGCAGAAGATCATCCGCTTCAACCTCGACGGCACGTTCCTGTTCACCCACGCGGTCGTGCCGATCATGAAACAGCAGAAATTCGGCAAGATCGTCAATCTCGCCTCCATCGCCGGCCGCGGCATGAGCGTCGCGTCGGGGTCCGCCTATGCCACCGCCAAGGGCGGCATCATCGCCCTGACCCGCAAGCTGTCCTTCGAGCTTGGTCCCTTCGGCGTGACCGTCAACGCGATCGCGCCCAGCCTGACGCTGACGGAACGGATCACGCCGCACTGGAACCAGCGCTCGCCCGAATCGCAGGCGGCGCAGATCGGCGCCACGCCGCTGCGCCGGGTGGCGGTGGCCGCGGACCAGGCGAAAGTGATCTGCTTCCTCGCGTCCTCGGACGCCGACTTCGTGACCGGACTGACGATCGATGTGACGGGCGGGCTGTCGGGCTGAAGCGGTCCGCCTACCCCTCAAACCGCGGCAGATGCGGCGTCAGCCCGGCATAGGCCTCGTCGTCCGTCCGGTCGTAGCGCAGCGGCGTCACCACGATCTTGCCGGCGCGCATCGCGGAGTAATCGCTTTCCGGCCCCTGCTGCCGGTCGCCGCGCATGAAGTTCAGCCAGTGATAGGTCATGCCGCGCGGATCGACGCGGGTTTCGACGTGCATGCCGGCGACCATGCCCTCTCCCTGGCGCGCCAGGGTGACCGGTCCAACCTCCGCGGCAGGCAGCGGCGGGAAATTGATGTTCAGCACCGCCTGCTTGCCCCAGCCGATCGCCAGCAGCTTGCGGATCACCTCCGGCGCGAGGCTCCGAGCGGTGTCCCAGGGCACGGCATCGCGGCGGGTGAAGGCCTGGCTGAGCGCCAGCGCGGGCACGCCCAGCATCATCGCCGTCATCGCGCCGCCGACGGTGCCGGAGAACACGGTCTCCATCCCCAGGTTCAGGCCGCGGTTGACGCCCGACAGCACCAGGTCGGGCGGCGTGTCGGTCATGATGTGGCACAGGCCCATGGCGGCGCAGTCGCCGGGCGTGCCGGTGACGCCGAAACGGCGCGGGCCGCGCTCGAAGATGCGCAGCGGGTGGTGCAGGCTGATCGCGTGCGACTGGCCCGACTGGTCGTGTTCCGGTGCGACGACCCAGACTTCCGTGGCGATCTGGGCGGCGATTTCCTCCATCACCCGCATGCCGGGGGCGTCGATCCCGTCATCGTTGGTCAGCATCACTCGGTTCAGCACGGCGCGTATCCCTTCCTGTCCCGACCGTTTTGACCCGGTTGGCGGACCGGGGGCAAGATCGAGGACGGCAGGGAAAAGGAAACGTCATGCAGATCATCGACGCGCAGGTGCATATCTGGGGCAGCGGCACGCCCAGCAGCCACCACCGCCAGACCTCGGTTTATACGGCGGACGAACTGCTCGCGGAGATGAAGGAAGCCGGCGTCGACGGCGCGGTGCTGCATCCGCCAAGCTGGGACCTGGGCTCGAACGAGATGGCCGACGCAGCGGTCACGGCGCATCCGTCGAAGTTCTGCACGTTGGGCTGGTTCCCGGTGAACGACCCGGCGCAGCGGTCGCGGATCGACACCTGGCGGCAGCGTCCCGGCATGCTGGGCCTGCGCTGGTCGTTCACGCGGCCGGAGCAGAAGGACTTCCCGTACGACGGCACGCTGGATTGGCTGTGGCCGGCGGCGGAGAAGGCCGGGTTGCCGATCGCCAGCCTCGCCTGGCGCTTCCTGCCGCAATGGCGGACGGTGGCGGAGGCGCATCCGAACCTGAAGCTGATCGTCGACCACCTGGGCCTGGTCTGGACCGCCAAGGGACGGGACGCCTTCGCCAACCTGGACGAGCTTCTGGCCTTGGCGAAGTTCCCCAACGTGGCGATCAAGGCGACGGGGGCACCGAGCTACTCGATGCAGGGGTATCCGTTTCGGGACCTGCATGACGGGTTGCAGCGGATTTACGACGCGTTCGGGCCGGACCGGTTCTTCTGGGGGACGGACATCACCCGCATGCCGTGCAGCTATCGGCAATGCGTGACGATGTTCACCGAGGAACTGCCCTGGCTGAAGGGCCGCGACCTGGAACGGGTGATGGGTCAGGGCGTGATCGACTGGCTGGGGTGGCAGCGCCCGGCGGGGTAGCCGCTGCGTCCGGCTACCAGGCCGTCCGATACCCCTGGAACGGCGTGGCGATCCGCCGGATCTCCTGGATCACGTCGGGGGGTACCGGGTCGGTTTCGGTCGTGGAGTCCGGCCGCAGGTTGATCGCGTCGCTCAGCCCGCCGAAGCGTTCGGCGATGCGGCCGGGCAGTTCCTTGTGCGTGCCGACGGCGGCGAACAGGTGAACCAGCTCGTCCGGGATGCGTTTCGGCATCTCGTTCCACTGGCCGGCCTTGGACATCGCATTCAGCTCGCGGCCCAGGTCGCCATAGCCGTGCAGCTCGAACACGCCCCAATAGGCAGGCGTCGAGCCATAGAAGCCGATGCGGTTGCGCACGGCCTCGAACGCCTTGGCGACGGCGTCCGGATCCTTGCCGGTCGCGACGAAGCCGCCGCCGGTGACCTCGAGGTGCGCGCGCATCCGGCCGGTGCGGGCCATGCCTTCGCTCAGGCGCGGCATGATCATCTCTTCCATGTAACGACGTGTGCAGAAGCCGTGCAGGCGGATGCCGTCACCCACCTCTCCGGCCAGGCGCAGCGTGTGCTCGCCGACGCCCGCCAGGGTGATCGGCACCATCTTCCGGTGCATCGAGGGCGGCATGAAATACGGCGGCATCAGCGTGAACGTGTAGTGCTCGCCGCGGAAATCGAGTTTCTCTCCGGTCTCCCACGTGGTCCAGATGGCGCGCAGGGCCTGCACGTATTCGCGCAGGCGCGGGGCCGGCGCGGACCAGGGGACGCTGAAGCGGCGTTCGTTATGCGGCTTGATCTGCGGACCGATGCCCAGCACGAACCGCCCGCGGCTGGCGTTCTGCAGGTCCCAGCTTGCATTGGCGACGACCATCGGGCTGCGCGGAAAGGCGATGGCGACCGAGGTGCCCAACTCGATCCGGTCGGTGTTCACCGCGGCGATGGCATGCGCCAGGAACGGGTCGTGCTTGTTCTCCATCGTCAGCACGCCGTCATAGCCGGCCTGTTCGGCGGCGATGGCGGCGGCGGCGGTGGTCCGCAGGTCGGCCTGCGGCAGCGTATTGAGGACCTTCATCGGTTCAACGTCCCCTCAGCGGCCCTGGAACACGGGCTTGCGCTTTTCCTTGAAGGCGGCGATCGCCTCCTTGTGGTCCTCGGTCTGGCTGCAGCGCGCCTGGTGGAAGGCTTCCAGGTCGACCAGCGCCTGGAACTCTGCGGTCTCGGCGAATTCCAGGTTCTTCTTGGTATAGCCCAGGGTGACGCGCGGCATCGCGGCGATCTTGCGCGCCATCACCAGGGTGGCTTCCAGCAGTTCGGCGTCCTCCACGACCTGGTTCACCAGCCCCAGGCGGAAGGCCTCGTCGGCGCCGATCATGTCGCCGGTGAAGAACATTTCCCGCGCCTTCGCGGTGCCGACCAGCCGCGTCAGGCCATAGGTGGTGCCCCAGTCGCCGGACAGGCCGATCTTGATGAAGGCGGCGCCGAACTTGGCGGAGCGGCCGGCGATGCGGATGTCGCAGGCGGTCGCCAGGCCCAGGCCCGCGCCGACCGCGACGCCGTTGATCATGCCGATGATCGGCTTCGGCGTGCGGTGCATCAGCGCCGGCACGCGGCCGGATTGCTGGATGCCGGCCATCCTGGCCTCGAAGCCGCGGGCATTGCGCTCGCCCATCGATTTCACGTCGCCGCCGGCGCAGAAGCCGCGGCCGGAGCCGGTGATGACGATGCAGCCGACCTCGGGATCGGCACCCAGGCGCGTCAGCGCGTCCACCAGGCCGAAGCGGATTTCGTCCGACAGGGCGTTCAATGCCTCCGGCCGGTTCAGGGTCAGCGTGGCAATGCCGTCGTCGACGGTCTCGAGCAGGTCGGGCATGGGTTCCTCCTGCCTTCGAGATAGGCCCGGACGGCCCGGCGGCGCAATACGCGCCCCAGGCGGTATCTAAGGATGGCGTTCCCCGGAGAGGCGGAATGCTCTACGGTTGCGGACAAGTATCAAGGCAGGGAGCGACCGTCATGAGACTGGCATTTTTCGACGACTTCAAACTTGGCGTCGTGAAGGAAGATTCCATCATCGACGTGTCGGCGGTGGTGAAGGACATCCCCCATGTCGGGCCCGGCGACCTGATCAACGGCCTGATCGCCCGTTTCGACGCCTACAAGGACCGGCTGAAGGACGCCGTCCAGGGCTATGGCGTGCCGATCGCCGACGTGCGCATCCGCCCGCCCCTGCCGCGGCCCGGCAACATCGTCTGCATGGCGGTGAACTACATGGAGGACGGGACGCTGGAGAAGCCCGCGCCGCTCAACGCCTTCCACAAGGCGGCCAACGCGATCATCGGGCCGGGCGACACGATGGTGCTGCCCGACGTGCCGGCGACGATCTTCGAGGGCGAGGCCGAGGTGGCCGTCGTCATCGGCAAGCGCGCCGCCCGCGTCCCGGCGGCCGAGGCGATGGACCACGTGTTCGGCTACGTCAACTTCGTCGACGGCTCCGCCCGCGGCCTGCCGCCGCCCGGCAACGTGTTCTTTCAGATGAAATCACGCGATACCTTCGCGCCGATCGGCCCGTACCTGGTCACCAAGGACGAGATCGCCGATCCGCAGAAATTGTCGATCAAGCTGTGGGTCAACAAGGACCTGAAGCAATCCTTCAACACCGACGACATGGCGCATCCGATCGCCCGCTGCATCGAATGGGTCACGTCGATCCATACGCTGGAGCCTGGCGATATCCTCGCCACCGGCACCAACCATCGCGGCCTCTCCAGCTTCATGGACGGCGACGTCGTGGAGTTGGAGACCGAGGGCCTGGGCCGGCTCTATTTCAGCGTGCGCGACGACCTGAAGCGCACCTGGTCGCGGGAGACGCGGCTCGACCGGCAGAAGGCCGGGCAGGAAGGGCCGACGCACCAGCTTACCGGCAAATACGCGAGGCCGGCCTGATGCCGGCGCTGCTGGTGGTCAGGGCGACGCTGGCCAGCCTGCGGGACAGGCTGGCGTTCGACGATTGGTATCACAAGGAACATCTGCCGGACGCGATGGCCGCGTTCGGCGTGCGCACCGCATGGCGGGCCTGGAGCCAGACGGAGCCTGCGGTACACTGCGCCTTCTACCGCTTCGACACGCTGGAAGACGCCGCGCGCGCGACCACGGGGCCGGAGATCGCCGCGCTGGTTGCCGCGTTCGACCGGTGCTGGGGGGAGAAGGTGACGCGCACGCGGGAGGTGCTGAACCTGGTGGAAGAGCGTCAGGCCGCGCCGGGATAAAGGGACTTTCGCCGCTTCGCCATTGCACCCCCGTCATGACCGAGGGCGGGCATCAGCGCGCCAATACCTCCCGCACCCACCCGCACGTCTCGTCCACCGCCTGGTCCGCTTTCGCCACGAGCCCCGGCAGGTTGAAGAACCCGTGGTTCATCCCGGCCCAGCGC
>NZ_DASZTJ010000096.1:0-13948 GCF_035548235.1 Rhodopila sp. | reverse complement strand
GGGTTCCGGGAGATCGCGATGCGGGAGCCGGGGCGGTGCGTGGTGGTCGACGCATCAGGCGACGCGGCGGCCGTGCATGAGCGCGTGGTTTCGGTCGTAACGGAACGGCTTTCCGCGGGGTGAGGTCCGTGCCGCGGCCTGGTTTTCCGGGGGGCTTGGTCCGGCGGTCGAGGTGGTTGATGGGAAGGAAATTTGACACAGATCGGCACGGATGCGCGCATCCGTGCCGATCTGTGTTGAAATATAACCCTCAACCAGAAAAACGCCCAGACCCTGTCCCCGTTCAAGACCGCCTCACACCCACCACGACACCCGAAGTGGTTTCAAACGATCACGACCGGCCTCACCGGCGCCCCTGTCGCGCCGCGGATCTTCGTCGCCAGCAGGATGAAGCACCCGGCACACACCCGGTTCGCGGCCAGTTCCTCCAGAGCCAGGTTCTCGATCAGGTAGACCCCGCACTCCGCCAGCGCGTATTGGTGCACCGGCATCAGCAGCCCCTTGTCCGGGTTCGGCAGCACCTCGACCGCCATGTTGTCGGCGCCGATCGCGACGATCCCCCGGTCGATCAGCCATTTCGCCGCCGGCACGTCGAGGCCGGGCTCGCCTTCCAGGTAGCGCGCGTTGTCCGCGCCGAAGTAACGGCCCCAGCCGGTGCGGATCAGCGCGATGTCGCCGGGTTCCACCGCGAAGCCGCCGGCTTCGGCGGCGCGTTCCAGGTGGTCGATCGTCACCGTCTGCCCCGGCTGCATATGCGCCCCGCCGGTCGCGCCGGCCACGTCGAACAGCACGCCGCGGGTGATCATCGGCGGCGCGTGCTCGATCCCCAGCCGGTCCAGCCCCCAGTCCGTCACCACGTCGGCCGCCTTGTTGCCGTTGTAGAGCATGTCGCCTTTCGAGAAATGCCCCAGCGCGTCGATATGCGTGCCGACATGGGCCGTCATCTCGATGCGTTCCAGGTTGGTGCCGGCGTCGTTGGTCGCGCCCAGCTTGCGGCGCCTGGCGATTGTGTGCCGCCAGGAGCCGAAGATGGACATCAGGAAGGGGGTCTGGTTCGGCGCCATGAACGGCGCGCCCATATAGATGTCATGGCTGACGTCGAAGACGCGGCCTGACTTGACGGACGCCAAGGCAGCCAGCCGCTTCTCGACCGTCAGCAGGTTGCCCGCGCCGACCTGGTCGGCCGGTCCCCATTTCGCCTGCCCCCATTGGGCATGATCATGTCTCATGCACGAAGCTCCGTTTCTCCCATGGACACAGCGTGGCATTGCTGTAGCTTACCCCGCAATAACGAACGAACTTCGGGGGAAACACCACTATGCGTTTCGTCACGTCTCGTCGGGGCCTGGTCCGGGCCTCGGGCGGTCTTGCGGCCATTCTGGCGACCGGCAAGGCGCCCGCGTTCGCGCAGGCCAAGCCGGTCAAGATGGACATCGCCTCGGCCACCGCGGTCCCGGATTCCGGGGCCGTCGCGCTCGACTGGATGGCCAAGGCGCTGAACGAGCGCAGCAAGGGCGAGCTTGACGTCACCTTCCACGGCGCGACGCTGCTGACCAAGGAAATCGACATCATGAACGCCGTGAAGTCCGGCAACGTCGCCATCGGCAATGCCGCCGGCGCGACCGCGACGGTGTTCCCCGAGATGGGGGCGTTCCTCGTCGGCTACCTGATCACCAGCTACGACCAGGCCTATTCGATCCTGAACGGCAAGACCGGGGACGATCTCAACAAGCAGTTCGAGCAGAAATACGGCGTCCGCGTGCTGTATTACTTCGATTACGGGTTCCGCCATTTCTGGAACTCCCGCCACCAGATCGCCACGCCGCACGACCTGCGCGGCCTCAAGATCCGCGTGCAGCCGGCCAAGGTCTTCGCCGACACGATCAACGACCTGGGCGGCATCGCCGTGCCGCTGGGCTGGGCCGAGGTGATCACCGCCGCCCAGCAGGGCGTCATCGACGGCGCCGACCTGCCGGTCGTCAACATGGTGCCGGACAAGGCCTATGAGGTCTCGAAATACTATTCGCTGACCGCGCACAACTACGCGTCCTCGATCATCGGCATCAACGCCAGGATCTTCAACGGCCTGACCCCGGCGATGCAGAAGCTGATGCTGGATACGGCGCAGGAAGCGCAGGCGATGGTGCGCCACATCACCGAGACCGCCGACACGCTGGACAACGCCAAGAAGGAACTCGAGTCGAAGGGCATGCAGGTCGTCATGCCCGACCGGGCGCCGTTCATCGCACTGGCGAAGAAGAAGCTGTGGCCGCAATACGAAAAGCAGTACAGCGGCCTGTGGGAACAGATCGTCGCTACCAAGGCCTGAGCCGATGCGCTTCGTGCTGATGCTGCCGAGGATCATCCTCGGCAGTCTTGTCCTGTTCGCCATCGGGGTCATGCTCTACGGCGTGCTGATGCGCTACGTGGTCCTGCCGGTGACCGACTGGCTGAACCTCGATCCCCCCGACTTCTTCTGGGTGGAGGAAGTGGGCGAGATGGCGCTGGCCTGGCTTACGCTGCTGGGCGCGGCGATCGCGGTGAAGGAGCGGAGTCATTTCGCCCTCAGCCTGTTCGTGCATCGCCTGCCGCGCGGGGGACAGGCGGTGGTGCATGTCGCGCACAACCTGATCATCGCCGCGTTCGGCGGGCTGACGGCGTGGCTGGGCTACCAGCTTGTGCTGCTGAACATCACGCTGACCACGCCGGCGCTGGAGATCAACATGGGCTGGCTTTACGGCTGCGCCGTCGCGGGCGGCATCCTGATGCTGCTCTATGCCCTGGACGCGGCGCGCCGCCCGCACGATCCCGACCACAGCTTCGCCGACGTGCGGGAGTAGGCGCCGTGATCCTCCTCCTGACCCTGGTGACGTTCGTCATCCTCCTGGTGCTGTCGCTGCCCATCGTCTTCGCGCTGGGCGCGTCGGCGGTGGTGGGGCTGCTCGCCTCCGGCCTGCCGCTGCAGCAGCTTGGCTCCACCCTGGTCACCGCGTCCCAGAACTGGGTGCTGCTGGCGATCCCGTCCTTCGTCTTCGCCGGCTCCCTGATGGAGCGGGCGGGGATGTCGACCTCCCTGGTCGAACTGGCGCGCGCGATGGTGGGCTGGCTGCGCGGGGGCCTGGGCATGTCGGTGATCGTCGTGTCCTATTTCTTCTCCGATATCTGCGGGTCCAAGATGGCCGAGGTCTCGGCGCTGGGATCGGCGCTGATGCCGTCCCTGAAGAAGGCCGGCTACAGGCCCGAGGACGGCGCGTCGCTGATCGCCGCCGGCACGGCCATGGGCATGCTGGTGCCGCCGGCGATCTTCATGATCGTCATCAGCGAGGTGACCAACCAGTCGGCGGTCGCGCTGTTCCTGGCCGGCTTCATCCCCGCCGGCATCATCGGCGCCTGCCTGTGCCTCGTGGTGCTGGCGCAGGCGCACATCCTGGGTTGGCCGCGCGACACCCGCGCCAGCCTGAGCCGCCTGCTGCTCGCGCTGAAGAACGCCGCCGTGCCGCTGGTGATCCCGTTCGTCATCCTGGGCGGGTTCTACATGGGCGCCTTCACCGCGACCGAGGCCGGGGCGATCGTCGCGTTGTATGCCTTCATCGCGGCCAAGTTCTATTACCGCAACGTCAGTTGGAGCGAGGTCTTCGAGCTTTCCTACCAGGCCGGCGTGCTGACCGGCGTCGTCATCTACCTGCTCGCCGTCGCCACGATTTTCCAATACCTGCTGGGCATCTCCGGCGCGCCCGAGTTCTTCGGCCACCTGCTGGCGCCGCTGGAAGGGGAGCGCTGGCTGTTCCTGACCGGAGTCGCGGTCATGACGCTGCTGTTCGGCATGGTGCTGGAAGGGTTGCCCGCCGCGGTCGTGCTGATCCCGGTCGTCTTCCCGATCGCCACCAAGATCGGCGTCCATCCGGTGCATTTCGACATCGTCCAGACCGCGGCGGTCGGCATCGGCCTGTTCACGCCGCCGTTGGGAGTCGGGTTGCTGATGGCGCTCCGATTCGCGGATATCTCCGTCGGACAGCATGTCAGGGCGTATGTGCCGTATCTACTGGCGTTGCTCGCCGGGTTGATGTTGATCATCTGCGTTCCCGAATTCTCGCTGTTTCTGCCGAGAAGCGCGGGCCTGATCCGCTGATCTTTGCGTGGATGCAGTCACGCCATCGGGAAACTTGACGGAAAGCCGGGGCTTAGGCCTTGCGGGCGGCGCAAACCCGTGAATAGGGTGGAAACCGTTGGTCAACTCCGGTCGAATCGGCACCCCCAAGACCCGGGTCACCGTTCCAGCCGGAGGAGATGGCCACGCTCGGCCTTCCTTCGGACGGGAGACCCCGCATGTCGGCATCGCTGGCTTCGTCTTACGAGCCCTCCGCAAATCCCCTTGATGTCATGGAGCAAATCGTCACAGCGAATGAATGGGAATTCGACCGCCGCAGCGACACGGAAATGGCGGCGGAAGCGCCCGGCCAATGGTGCGATTACGGCCTGTTCTTCAACTGGTCGCACGATATCAGCGTCATGCACTTCACCTGCGCCTTCGACTTGAAGGTGCCGGAAAAGCAGCGCTCCGCCCTCTATGAATTGCTGGCAATGGCGAACGAGCAGCTTTGGCTCGGCCATTTCGGGCTGGAGAGCGACGACGGCATGCCCGTCTTCCGCCATGCCATCCTGCTGCGCGGGACCTCCGGCGCATCGGTGGAAAGCCTCGAAGACCTCGTGGACATCGCCCTGACCGAATGCGAACGCTTCTATCCCGCGTTCCAGTTCGTGCTGTGGGGCGGGAAATCGCCGGCCGACGCCCTGGCGGCGGCGATGCTGGAGTGCGCCGGGGAGGCGTAGCCCAGCCGAGCGTCAGACCCCGGCAAGCCAGTCGCCCGGTCGACTGGTCGTCGCGGCCCCGTTCACGTGGTCGTCATGGCTCGCTTCAACTGGTGGTCATGGCCCGACGTGACCGGGTCATCCGGCGCTTTGCCGGAGGAAGATGGCCCGGTCAAACCGGGTCATAACGGGCCTTGCTGCGGGACGATGGCCCGGCCAGGCCGGGCCATGACGAGCCTTGCTGCGGGAAGATCGTTCGGCCAGGCCGGGCCATGACGGGTCGGCCGGTCTCGGGGGAGACCGGCCGAAACTCGTCGTCAGTCGCCCGGATCGATCCAGCCGATATGCCCGTCGGACCGCCGATACACGACGTTCAGCACGCCCGAGGTGCTGTTGCGGAACATCATCACCGGCTGGTCCGCGAGGTCCATGCGCATGACCGCCTCGCCGACCGTCAGGATCGCGATCTCGGTCTGGTTCTCGGCGATGACCGTCGCATAGGCGTCGTCGATCCCGCGCTCCCCGTCCTCGCCGCCGTTCGTTTCCTGCCGCAGGATGTATTGCCGCGCCGCCTCGGGCCGAGCGCGGTTGGCGAGGTCGCGGTGGTGGTCGTTGACCCGGCGGCGATAGCGCCGCAGGCGTTTGGCGATATGTTCGGCGGCGTCGTCGAAGGCGGAATTGGCGTCGGCGGCCTCACCCTCGCCGCGCAGTTGCAGGCCGCGGCCCGCATGCATGTTGATGTCGCACGTGAAGAAGCTGCGCGCTCGGCTGAAGGTCACGCGAGCGTCGATGGCATGATCGAAATACTTGCCGGCGATCGTGCCAAGGTGGTCCGAAACACGCTCCCGCAATGCGTCGGATAGATCCACCTGCTTCCCGGAAACCGTGATTTCCATCGTCCTCTCCCAACGTTCCCGCCGCGATTGCGCACCGGTCGTGCGGCGGTTCAGTCATGTGCGCCCGGATAGTTGGGCATGAGACGGGAGGCGGTGTCTACTCCGTAGTATTACGCTGGGACGGCCTTCTCCCGCCGACGCTGGACAGAGTTGGGAATCCGCAGGGCTTCACGATATTTGGCGACGGTTCGGCGTGCGATTTCAATACCTTCCCCACGCAGTGCGGCAACGATGGCATCGTCGGACAGGATGTCCGCCGGCGGCTCGCCGTCGATCAGGCCGCGGATGCGGTGACGCACGGCCTCGGCGCTGTGGGCGTCGCCGCCATTGGTGCCGTGGATGGCGGTCGTGAAGAAATATTTCAGCTCGAACGTGCCGCGCGGGGTGGCGATGTATTTGTTCGCGGTGACGCGGCTGACGGTGCTTTCGTGCAGTTCCACCGCCTCGGCGATGTCGCGCAGGATCAGCGGCCGCAGATAGGCGACGCCATGGCGCAGGAACGGGTCCTGCTGGCGGATGATCTCGGTCGCCACCTTCAGGATGGTCTGGGCGCGCTGCTGCAGCGACCGCACCAGCCAGTTGGCGTTGGCGAGGCGCTCGCTCAGGAAGGTCTTGTCCTCTTTCTTCGCCTTGGGCGCGATCGTCGCGTAGAAGCGTTCGTTCACCAGGACGCGCGGCATGGTGTCCGGGTTCAGCTCGATGATCCAGGTCCCGTCCGGCAACTGGCGCATCAGCAGGTCCGGCACCACCACCCGCGCCGGCGCGCTGTCGAAGGACGCGCCCGGCTTGGGGTCGAGCGCTCGGATCTCGGCGATCATGTCCGCCAGGTCCTCGGCGTCGACGCCGCACAGCGTCATCAGCCGCCGGGAGTCGCGTCGCGCCAGGAGATCGAGGTTGTCGAGCAGCGTCTGCATCGCGGGATCGAGCCGGTCGCGTTCGGCGAGTTGCGCCATCAGGCATTCCCGCAGGTCGCGTGCGAACAGGCCGACCGGATCGAAGCGCATCATCGCGTGGCGGACCTTCTCGATCCGCGCGAGCGGCAGGTTCATGGCGCCGGCGATCGCCTGGGGGTCGGCGGTCAGCCGGCCGGCGGGGCAGAGCAGGGCGATCAGGTGCGCCCCGATCATCCGGTCCACCGGGTCGCCGAAGCTCAGGCGCAACTGCTCGCCCAAGTGCTCGCGCAGGGACCGTTCTTCATCGGCGAGCGCGTCGATCCCCCGGTCGTCGGACTCGAAGCTGTGGCTGCCGCCGGCGCCGTCCATCCGGCCCATCAGCGGCGCGCCGTCGCTGATGCTGCCGGCGTCGTAGGAGTTGGCGTGATCCGTGTCCAGCGGCGCGGCGATGTCCGAAGGCAGGCTGTCGCCGTTCACGGCGTCGGCCGCGTCGACCGGGGTTTCGGTGCGGGGGGCGATCTGGTCGATGGCGGCCCGCTCGCCGATCGGCGCGTCGGCCGTGTCGCGTTCCAGCAGCGGGTTCCGTTCCAGCTCCTCATCGACGAAGGCGTTGACCTCGACGTTGGAGAACTGGAGCAGCTTGATGGCCTGACGCAGTTGGGGCGTCATGACCAAGGTCTGGGTTTGCCGCAGATCGAGACGCGGAGCGATCGCCATGGGCGCGATTATCGTTCGCTCCCGACGCCGGTCAACGACTATTCCGGGTTTGTTATGCAAAAACCGTGCTAGTTTGCGTATGGCGCCGGGGATCATATGCGTCTGCGTGTATCCAGCGAGGAAAACTCACGCGCAGGCTGTGGTTCCAACCGGCGCTGATCCCGACTTTTTGCCGCTCGTGGCCCGGTTCGGGGGGAGCTATCGCGTGCCTCGGAAGAGCGGGATGGCCCGGTCAGGTCGGGTGGGCGTTAAGCCGGTGGGCGTTAAGCCAGTGGGCATTAAGCCAGTGGGCATTAAGATAGGGCGGCACAGGCGTCCGGGTCCGGCCATCCGTGGCTGTCGCGATATCGACAGGTTGAGGCGCGGGTGACCGGGGCAAGCCCGGTCATGACGCAAGGTCCGGGGCACAAAGGTCGGAGGCCTGCGCCCTTCTCGGCGCACTTCCTTCGATCCGTCGCCGATCTCCCCGCGTGTCCGCACAGCCTCCTTCGCCCGCGATGACGGGGCGGGGCAGACGCCGGGCAGCATGGATTGCCTGATTATCGGGACGTCAGAGGCTGAATTTCTCGCCGAGATAGACCCGGCGCACATCTTCGTGTGCCACGACCTCCTGCGGCACGCCCTGCATCAGCACCTCGCCGTCATGCATGATGTAGGCACGGTCGATGATATCCAGCGTTTCGCGGACATTGTGGTCGGTGATCAGCACGCCGATGCCGCGGTCCTTCAGGTGCTTCACCAGGTCGCGGATCTCGCCGACCGCGATCGGGTCGATGCCGGCCAGGGGCTCGTCCAGCAGGATGTAGTACGGCTGGGTCGCCAGCGCGCGGGCGATCTCGACGCGCCGCCGCTCGCCGCCCGACAGCGCCAGGGCCGGCGTCCGGCGGAGATGGCCGATGCCGAACTCCGCCAGCAGTTCGTCCAGCATCAGCCGGCGGGTCGCAGGGTCGGGTTCCACGACCTCCAGCGCGGCCATGATGTTCTGTTCGACGTTCAGGCCGCGGAAGACGCTGGCCTCCTGCGGCAGGTAGCCGATCCCCAGCCGAGCGCGCCGATACATCGGCAGGCGGGTGATATCGGTGCCGTCCAGGCTGATCTGCCCCGTGTCGGGCCGCACCAGGCCGACGATCATATAGAACGTGGTGGTCTTGCCGGCACCGTTCGGGCCCAGCAGGCCGACGGCTTCGCCCCGCTGCAGCGTGACCGAGACGTTCCGCACCACCGGCCGGCCCTTGTAGGTCTTGCCGACGCCGCGCGCGGTCAGCCCCTCGTCGGCGGGCGCCGGGCCGGGGTTCTTCGCGGCAGCCGGCTTGCGGTCGGGCGCCGTGCCGTCCGGTTCGCGAACTGCTTCCAAGGCCTGCGGGCCGCCGAACACGTTCATGGCGCCTTGCCCGCGCCGGCCGCCGGTTTCCGGCCGTTGGCCCCAATGGTAGCACCGGTGGCAGTCCCAGTGGCAGTCCCAGTGGCCGCACTCGTGGAGGCACGGGCGGGCGGCGCGCCCAGCGTCGCCGTCGGGTCGTTCGTCAGGCCCTTGTTGGTCGGATCGTTCGGCACGATCAGGCCCGCGACCCGGCCCGAATGCGGCGAGAGCAGGGTGGCGATGCCCGTCTTCATGTTCACGTCGGCCTCGGCTCCGTTCAGCTGGTTCTGGCCGCGGTTGATCTGCACGTTGCCGGCCAGACGGGCCATGCCGCTATCCGGCACGTACACGCCCCGGTCGCCGGTCACGGTGTCGGTCGGCGTCCGGATCGAAACATGGCCGAAAGCCTCGACCCGTTGCAACCGCCCCGATTGGGCCAGCGGATCGGTGGATGGCTGTCCCGGGGCCTGTTTCGATGCCTGGCCGGCCGGCGCGGAGACGGGCGTCACCTGACCGTTGGGAGGCGGGTTGTCGGTCGTATAGGCAACCAGCGTGTCGGCCGCCACGCGCTTGGCGTCGCTCGTCACCACGACCGCGTTGCCGCGCGCCACGGCCATGTGCTTCTGCGGCCAGTATTCCAGGTCGTCGCGCGCGGTGATGACGTCGTTGGGCGTGGTCAGCTTCAGGTTGCGGCCGGTCATCACCAGCACGCCCTGGTCCAGGTCGTAGACCGCCTTGTCCCCCACCGCCTGGTCGGTCTGGGTGAAGATACGGACGTTGCCGTCGGCCTGCAGCCGGTAGATCTCGTTGCTGTCGGCGGTCGGGTCGCCGACCAGGCCGTCGGACGAGGCGGGGCGCTGCACGGACGCCGGGGTCGCCGCCCCGCCGGCGCCGCCGCCCTCGGACGCGCTTCCGCCAGGCGCCGCTTTCTTGCGATACCACGCGGTCAGGCGGTCCGCCGTCACGGTGACGTTGCCGCGCTTGGCCACGGCGTCGCCGCGCGCGATCACCTCGTGGTCCGCCTGCCGCCATTCGATCCCGTCCTGCGCGGTGACCGCGATCGGGCCGCCATGCGTCAGGTCGAGCTGCTGCGCCGACGCGGGCCGCGCGGCCCCTGTCAGGCCCGCCGCCACGCCCCCGATACCCAGGGCCGCCAGCACCGCCAGGCGCGGCAGGATCGGGCGCCGAGACCGGGACGCGTCGGCCATCAGTTGGAACCGTTGAGCAGGACGCGCGCCGGGCCGGGGAAGTCGATGGACGTGCCCTTGTCCATCACCGTGAATCCCTTGGCGTCCAGCGTCCCGAACGGGCCTTCGACATGCACCGGGTCGTTGCCCGCTGCGGCGCCCGCCTTGATGTCGATCGTGGCGCTGTGCGTGTGCATCGTGGTGCCGTCGTCGCGATAGAGCGTCACGTCGTTCACCAGGTCGAGTTGGTTCAGGTGCTGCAGGAACGTGCCGTTCTTGGCCGTCAGCATCAGCCAGGCGCCGTTCTCCAGCGTGATGTCGCCCTTCGGCATCGTCAGGCCGACGCGTTCGGGGTCGATCTGCCAGGCGGTGGCGGCGGTCAGCGTATAGGGACGGCCCTTCTCGTCCACGCCGTTGTAGCGTGCGTCCACCAGGCTGCCGCCCTCGACCTCGCCGGAGACATGGGCCATCGACAGGCGCGTCGCGTTGCTGACCTGCTGGATTTCGGGCCAGAGCGCGATCGAGGCCAGAAGGACGGCCGCGATCGCCGGCAGGACCCATTTCGCCACCGCGATCGCCAGGCGTCGCCGCGCCAGGCGGCCGGGCGGCGGCGGTACCCGGCCACGCAGGCCGAAGCCGCCGCGCAGGTAGCCGCCGACTTGCCCGGCGGACTCCTCCAGCGAACCCCGCAGCGTCTCTCTCTTGGACCCGCCCGCCGGACCCTTGCTCAGCGATCCGGCGAAGTCGGGCTGCCGTCGGCCGGCTGAAAGCGGCACGTGGTTCATGACAGCCCCGCCCGCAGAAGGTCGTGGATATGGAGCACGCCCACGGGCCGCCCTTCGGTGTCCACCACGAACAGGGTCGTGACCGGGCGCGGATGGGCGTTCATCGCGTGCAATGCTTCCTCCGCCAAGGCCTCGGCGTCGATGGTCCGAGGCGTGGGGGTCATCACCTCACGCACCGCCCGCCCCAGCAGGTCCGGACCCATCGCGCGGCGCAGGTCGCCGTCGGTGATGATCCCGACCAGCAGCCCCGCCGCGTCGATAACGCCCAGGCAACCGAAGCGTTTTTCCGTCATCCGCACCAGCGCGGCATCCATGCGCGTTTCGGGGGTCGCCAGCGGCATGTCGTCCCCGCCATGCATCAGGTCCCTGACACGGCGCAGCCGGGCGCCGAGCCGGCCGCCGGGATGGATCCGGCGGAAATCGGTGGCGGTGAAGCCGCGGCGGGTCAGCAGCGCCACCGCGATCGCGTCGCCCAGGCCAAGCTGCATCGTCGTCGAGGTGGTCGGCGCCAGGCCCATCGGACAGGCCTCCGGCGCGCGGGGCAGCACCAGCGCGACATCGGCGGCGCGTGCCAGGGTCGAGTCGGCCCGCCCGGTGATCGCCACCAGCGTCAGGCCGAAACGGCGCGTATGGGCCACCAGGTCGGCCAGCTCCGCCGTTTCCCCGGAATTGGACAGCGCCAGCACCGCGTCGCCGGGAACGATCATGCCCAGGTCGCCGTGCGAGGCCTCGGCGGGATGGACGAACAGCGACGGCGTCCCGACGGACGCCAGGGTGGCGGCGATTTTGCGCGCGATATGGCCGGACTTCCCCATGCCCGTGACGACGACGCGCCCGGACGCCCGCGCCAGGCAATCCACCGCGTCGGTGAACCGCTCGCCCAGGCTGGTGGCAAGCGACAGCAGCCCGGCCGCCTCCGCGCTGAGGACATCGCGGGCGACCTGCAGGTCGGATGTCAGGTCAGCGCTGGTCGGTGACGAAGCTCTACGCAAGATCGATGCGTCTTCCAAAAATTGACTCTTGTTCTATGGGCTGGGCAGGAAGGCCGGGTCAACCACCGGACCATATCAAAGAGTTACTTCCAGTAATACACCGTGATCGGACTCTTACCAGACTCCGCTCGGATTCCCCCAGGGGGTAATCATCGGGGTAATCACTGGGGTAATCATCGGGGTATGGTTGGGGTGTCGCAGGGCATCAATGCGGGCATCAACAAATGCGGGCATCAACAGGGGCGCTAATGCGCGAAAATGTCCGGTTCCGTGTAGCCCAGCAGGTCCAGCCGCGCCCGGGTGGGCAGGAACGCATAGCAGTCCAGCGCGAGGGCCAACCGGTCCTCGCGGATCAGCAGCGCTTCCAGCTTCGCCCACAAAGCATGCAGGTACAGCACGTCGGAGGCGGCATACGCCATCTGCTCCGCCGTCAGTTCGCCCGCGCCCCAGTCGGAGCTTTGCTGCTGCTTCGACAACTCGACGCCCAGCAGTTCCTTGCAGAGATCCTTCAGGCCGTGGCGGTCGGTGAAGGTGCGGACCAGCCGCGCGGCGATCTTGGTGCATTTGACCGGCGCGACGGTGATGTCCAGGTAATGCTGCAGCACGGCGACGTCGAAGCGGGCGAAGTGCATCAGCTTCACCGTGCCGGGATCCGCCAGCAGCCGCTTGAGGTTCGGGCAATCGTAGCCGCGGCCGCCCAGCCGTGGCGGCACGAGTTGCACCAGGTGGGCATGGCCGTCCCCGCCCGAGAGCTGCACGAGGCACAGCCGATCGCGGTGCGGGTTGAGCCCCATCGTCTCGGTGTCGACGGCGACGACAGGTCCGAGGACAAGGTCCTGCGGCAGGTCGCCGCGATACAGGTGGATAGTGCCGTTCGGCATGAATTGCGTGATGCTCATGGTCAGGTGGTGCTCGGAAACCGAGCGCCGTGTTCGGGAAATCGCGTGGGTCGGCTGACCGGACAGCCTCGCGGGAGCTTTGACACAAAACCCGGCGGCCAACAATGGACGCGGGACTGATCGGCCTGAGTGCCCCCATCTCCTCTCGTCTCAAACTGCAGCACGCCAGCGAGATCGAGGGAAATCTGTGCATATCCGTGCGCATCTGCGCTTATCTGTGTTGAAAGACCTGGTTCGCGGCCGCCGGCTGATCGACCAGAGACCATGATGCCGGTCCGGAATGCCCGACTGCCGCGGCCGCTCCGGATAGCTGATTCGCCAACGGGATGAGTTTGATTGGTGCCCAGAAGAAGACTCGAACTTCCACGACCTTGCGGCCACAGGTACCTGAAACCTGCGCGTCTACCAATTCCGCCATCTGGGCAACCGGATGTCCGCGTCGACCGCGTCCATCGGTAGGGCGCGCGATGTAGCCCCCCGCCGCGCCCTCGTCAACCGCCGTTTCGGACCGGGACGCGATTTCTTCGCGCCTCGTGGGCGCCTTGCAGCCATGCAATCTTGAGGCAGGACGCGCCGCGGCGTATCAGACGCGCGGGCAAGGAGGGCCGGAATATGGCGACGCGGCACGTTGCAACGGTGTTTGGCGGGTCGGGCTTCATCGGCCGCTATGTGGTCAAGCGGCTGGCCCACCAGGGCTATGTCGTGCGCGTGGCCGTGCGCGACCCCGAGGCGGCGTTGTTCCTCAAGCCGATGGGCGCCGTCGGGCAGGTGGTGCCGCTCTACGCCTCGGTGACCAACGAAGGCACGGTGCATCGCGCGATCGAGGGCGCCGACATCGTGGTCAACATGGTCGGCATCCTGGCCGAATCCCGCGGCGCCACGTTCCAGGCGGTGCATGCCGAAGGGGCCGAACGGATCGCGCGCCTGTCCGCCGCCGGCGGCGTCCGGCGGCTGGTCCAGATGTCGGCCATCGGCGCGCACCCGGCGAGCCCCAGCCGGTACGGCAAGACGAAAGGGGCCGGGGAGCAGGCCGTATCCGCCGCGTTCCCCAACGCCACGATCCTGCGCCCGTCGCTGGTCTTCGGCCTGGAGGACCGCTTCTTCAACCGTTTCGCCGAAATCGCCCGGATGCTGCCCTTCATGCCGGTGATCTCGGGCGGCACGCGGATGCAGCCGGTCTATGTCTGCGACGTCGCGGACGCCGTGATGGCCGCGCTGACGCGGACGGACGCGCAAGGACGGGTGTATGAGCTGGGCGGCCCGCGGGTCTGGACGTTCCGCGAGATCCTCGCCTTCGTCCTGGAGCAGACGCACCGCCACCGGCGGCTGGTGAACATCCCCGCCGGCCTCGCGCACCTGCAGGCGAGCCTGCTGCAGCACCTGCCGGGCGCGCCGCTGACGCCGGACCAG
>NZ_DASZTJ010000095.1:0-6393 GCF_035548235.1 Rhodopila sp. | reverse complement strand
CCATTTGTAGGTCAAATTCGCCAGGATGGTGCGGCGCAATCCGTAGTAGGCGCCGATAGTCTGGGCGGTCACGATATAGGTAGTGTCCCCGATGTTGATGGCATTGAGTTGCGCGCTGAGGCCGTGCAGCGAAGGGAACTTCGCCCCGAGGTCATATCGCACCATCGCATCGAACAGGGCGTAGCCGGGCGAGGTGATCGTGTTCGTGGTGTTGGCCCATTGTCCCCCGACCACCCGCACGCCGCCGCCGATGCCCAGTCCCCTGAGCCTCTCGTCCTGGAACGCGTAGTCCGCCCAAAGCGAACCCATCTGCTGGGGCAGGCCAGGCGGATGCTTGCCGACGGACGTGCCGTTCGCCTTGGTGTTCGTGTTGTCCAGATATGTATAGGCGGCTGTCAGGTTCAGGCCTCGGGCCAGGCTGACCGTCCCCGACAGTTCGACGCCCCGGGACCGGACTTCCCCCGTCTGCACGCTGAAATTGGCATGAAGCGGATCCGTGGTCAGCACGTTCTGCTGCGTGAGGTCGAACAGCGCCACGGTGAACAAGGCGTTCCCGATCGGCGGCTGGTATTTGACGCCGACCTCGTATTGCTGGCCGGTGGTCGGCTTGAACGGCGCGTTCGTGAAACTGGTGCCGGTCGTCGGCTGGAAGGAGGTCGTATAGCTGAAATAGGGTGCGAGACCGTTATCGAAATTATACATCAGCGCGCCGCGCCAGCTTGTGGCCGCGTTGTCGCTGTCGACACTGGTTCCTTTCAGGCGATCGAGCGTGTCGACATCCAGCCAGTCCTGGCGGACGCCCAGCGTCAAGGACCAGTGATCCAGGCGAATCTGGTCCTGCGCGTAAACCCCCACCTGGTTCTGGACCTGTGACGAAAGCTGCTGGAACGCCGCGTTCGCCGGCAGGCCGACCGTCGTATAGACAGGGTTGAGGTAGTTGATCGGGCTGGTTGCCCCCTCCCGATACGTTTCGTTATAGGCTTGGTTTTGATAGCTGATGCCAAGCAGCACGGTATGGCTGAACGGCCCGGTGGCGAAATCCGCCTGCGCCAGGTTGTCCAGCGCGATCGAGTTCAGGAATTCCCGGTTGCTGAACGCATCGCGGTTCAGCGTCAGGAGGTTGGACTGGAAACCCACCCCGTAAACCGCGCTGTAGTCCACGTCCTGGTAGAGGTAACGGAGGTTCTGGCGCAGCGTCCACGTCGCATTCAGCCGATGTTCGATCTCATAGCCGAACATGGCCTGCGTGCGCCGGAAATGGTCGAAATTCGGATCGCCCTGATAAAAGCTCGTGGGGATCTTGCCGTTCGGGTTGGGCAGCACCGTTCCCTGGAGCGGAAGCTGGTTGTAGAAGCCGCCTTGGGGATCATAGAGGAAGTTCGCCAGCAGCGTGACTTTGGTGTCGTTGTTCGGCTTCCATGTGATGGCCGGCGCGAACGCCACGCGCTGCTGTTCCGTATGGTCCACCTGCGTGCCGGATTCGCGCGCGAGGCCGGTCAGGCGATAGAGCCAGGTGCCATCGTCCGTCGCCTTCCCGCCGAAATCGAACGCCCCCTGGACCCGGCCGTAGCTGCCGGTCTGAAGCTGCAGGACATGGATCGGCTCTTCCGTCGGCAGCTTGCTGATCAGGTCGATGAAGCCGCCAGGAGACGCCTGGCCGTACAGCACCGACGCCGGCCCATGCACGATGTCGATACGTTCGAGCAGCCAGGGTTCGACGGCCGGCCCCGTGAACGCACCCCGCGGCAGCTTCAACCCATCCAGGTACTGGTCCGCCTGGAAACCACGAATATAGGTTTGTCCGTCGAAGCGGAGATCGGCCCCGAGGGGGTCGGTCTTGATCCCCGGCGCATAACGCAGTGCCTGGCTGATCGTCTGGGCATTCTGCGCGTCCATCTGATCGCGCGTGACGACGGAGATCGCCTGGGGGGTTTCAAGGATCGGCGTATCCGTCTTCGTGCCGGCGTCACTTTGATGCGCTACGTAACCATCGACAGGGCCTCTCGCGGTCTCTCCCTTGCCCTCGACGGTGACGGCGGGAAGCATTGCGGGGGTCTCGGATGGCGCTTTCCCGGATGGCGCTTTCCCGGAGGTCGCTTTCCCCGACGTCGCTTTCTCGGACGTCGTTTGGGCGACGGCCAGGGGACAGACCAGAGGACGGACCAGCGGGCAGACCAGGATCGCTGATGCGAGGACGGAACAAGCCAGCGTTGTCCCAACGGCATCCCCAAGGCATCTCATTCCGTCGACCCCCACCTCGATTGCGAACGATTCGCATAGCCTATAATGCGAATGAGACTCGTTCGCAAATATGCGGTTGAGCAAATCGACCCCGCGCGCCATACGCGGTCAGCCCGAACCGCCACGGACGCATGCCAAAAATCGAACCCTCCGCCCCATCTGCGCCGCCAAGCAACTTCCGCCCTTGCCCCGGCGCCCGAAAACGATGATATGCACGCCTGGGAGGTCGGCGGTGGACGGGCGCCTCGCCAACCCGGTCAGGTCCGGAAGGAAGCAGCCGCAACGGGTCTCCGCTCGGGTCGCTTGTCGGCCTCCCACATTTCAGCGTTCGGCGAACCGCCCTTCCGGGTTATCCTTCACGCATGACCGGCCCCCTCGAGGACGATTCCGCCGTACCAGACGACCTGCCGCCCCTCCCGGACGGACCGGGCCTGTTCGGTGACGCCCTGCCTTCCGCCCCGTCATCCGCCCCGTCGTCCGCCGGATCGGAGCCCGCGCAGGCCGCGCCCTACCGCGTCCTGGCGCGGAAATACCGGCCAAGCACCTTCGATGACCTGATCGGGCAGGAGGCGATGGTGCGCATCCTGCGCAACGCCTTCGCCGTGGGCCGGGTCGCGCATGCCTTCATGCTCACCGGCGTACGCGGGGTCGGGAAGACCACCACCGCCCGCATCATCGCCCGCGCGATGAACTGCATCGGGCCGGACGGCACCGGCGGGCCGACCGTCACGCCCTGCGGCGTCTGCGCCAACTGCACGGCGATCCTGGCCGACCGCCACCCCGACGTGGTGGAGATGGACGCCGCCAGCCGCACCGGCGTCGGCGACATGCGGGAGATCATCGAGTCGGTCCGCTTCCGCCCGATCCAGGCGCGGACCAAGATCTTCATCCTCGACGAGGTCCATATGCTGTCCACGGCGGCGTTCAACGCGCTGCTGAAGACGCTGGAGGAGCCGCCGCCGCATGTGAAGTTCATCTTCGCCACCACGGAGATCCGCAAGGTCCCGATCACCGTCCTGTCCCGCTGCCAGCGCTTCGACCTGCGCCGGGTGCGGATCGCCGAGCTGTCGTCGCATTACGGGCGGATCGCGGCGAAGGAGAAGGTGGAGATCGAGCCCGAGGCGCTGGACCTCGTCGCCCGCGCCGCCGACGGGTCGGTGCGCGACGGGCTGTCGATCCTGGACCAGGCCATCGCCCAAGCCGACGGTCCGATCACCACGGCCCAGGTGACCGAGATGCTGGGCCTGGCGGACCGCGACAAAATTTTCGACCTGATGGAAGCGGTCATGGGCGGCAAGCCCGCCGCCGCCCTGGCGATCACCGACGCGGCGTTCGAGCGTGGGGCCGACCTCGGCGTCATGCTCCAGGACCTGCTGGAACTGCTGCACACGGTCACGCGGCTGAAATCCATCCCCGGCCTGCGGGAGAGCCAGGACCTGCCGGAATCCGAACGCACCCGCGGCGCGGCGATGGCCGACCGGCTGTCGGTTCCGGTGCTGGCGCGGACCTGGCAGATGCTGCTGAAAGGCGTCGCCGAGGTCGAGACCGCCCCCGACCGCCGCGCGGCGGCCGAGATGGTGCTGATCCGCCTCTGCCACGTCGCCGACATGCCGACGCCGGGCGAGTTGGTGCGGCGCCTGTCCGCCAACCCGCCATCCGCCAACCCGCCGTCCGCCGGCGGACCGTCGGGCCCTTCGGGCGGCGGCAACGGCGGTACGCGCGCGGTGGCCAACGGTTCGGTGATCGCCGCCGAACCCGTCCAGGCCGAAGCACTCCAGGCCGGGCCGCGCCTGGCCTCCTTCCGTGAGGTCGTCGCCCTGGTGGCGGAGCGGAAGGAGCCGATGCTGCACGCGCACCTGCTGCACTCGGCCCATCTGGTGCGCTTCGCCCCGCCGGTGATCGAGTTGCGGCAGGAACCGGATGCCCCGCGCGACCTGTGCCAGAGGCTGGCGGCCCTGCTGACCGAGGTGACGGGCACGCGCTGGACCGTCGCGCATTCGAATGCGGCAGGCGAGCCGACGATCGCCGAACAGGGCAACGCCGCCGACGCCGCGCGGCGCAACGCGGCGGCCGATCATCCGTTGGTGAAAGCGATCCTGGCGGCGTTCCCCGGCGCGCGCATCGACACCGTCCACGACCGGACCGCCGACGCCTATGGCCTGCCGGTGACCCCGGTGGCCGAAGACGTGTCCATGGATGCGCCCGAGATGCCGGATTTCGCGCCGCCCGACGCGGAGTATTTCGACGAAGACCCGATGGAGTTGGACCCATGAAGAACCTCGCCGGCCTGATGAAGCAGGCCTCTCAGATGCAGGCGAAGATGCAGGAGATGCAGGCGAAGCTGGAGAGCGCCGAGATGACGGGCGAGGCCGGCGCCGGGCTGGTGACGGTGACGCTGAACGGCAAGGGCGACCTGAAGCGCATCAAGATCGACCCCAAGGTGATCGATCCGTCGGACTCCGAGATGATGGAGGACCTGATCCTGGCCGCGCATCGCGACGCGAAATCCAAGATCGAGGCCTTCGCCGCCGAGGAAATGCAGAAGGCCACCGGCGGGCTGCAACTGCCGCCCGGGATGAAGCTGCCATTCTGACCCCCTTGCCCTGATCCCCCTTGCCCTGATCCCCTTTGCCCTGATCCGCTTTGCCCTGATCCGCTTTGCCTTGATCCCCTTTGTCTTGATCCCCTTTGTCTTGATCCTGGACGGCTGACCGATGGGCGGACCGGAAATCGACCACTTGATCGCCCTGCTGGCCAAACTCCCCGGCATGGGCCCCCGCAGCGCCCGGCGTGCCGCGCTGAAGATGCTGCAGCAGCCCGAGGCGCGGATGCTGCCGCTGGCCTCGGCGCTGGCCGAGGCAGCACGGGCGGTGAAGGTATGCGCCGATTGCGGCAACCTCGACAGCCGCGACCCGTGCTCGGTCTGCATCGACCAGCACCGCGACCGGTCGGTGCTGTGCGTGGTGGAGGGGGTTGGCGACCTGTGGGCACTGGAGCGCGCGATGGTGCATCACGGACTGTACCACGTGCTGGGCGGGACGCTGTCGGCGCTGTCGGGCGTGGGGCCCGAGGACCTGAACGTCCAGACCCTGCTGGCCCGCATCGCCGAAGGCGAGGTGCGGGAGGTGATCCTGGCGCTGGGCGCGACGGTGGACGGCGCGACGACGGCGCATTGGCTGACGGACCTGCTGCGCCCGACCGGGGTGGCGATCACCCGCGTCGGCCAGGGGGTGCCGATCGGCGGTGCGCTGGATGTGCTGGATGACGGCACATTGGCGGCCGCGCTGCGGAGCCGCCGGTCGGCGTAGCGTGTCATCACGGGAGCCATCCCTGCGCTCGCACGATGCACGGAGTTCATCTCCGCGTGAGGTGGTGCGCATCGTCGAACCGGGATGCCAATCTTCCGGCTTTCGACATGAACCATAACCTCACCGCCCCGCCGCCCCGCAGCGGCCGTCCGCCCCCACCCGAACGCGCCTCCGCGCCTCGGTCGTGGGAGGAGATGTACGGCCTTTCCGCGTCGCCGTTCGAGGGCGATTCGGCATTCATCACCTTCCCCTCCCACCGCCAGGCCTTCGAGCGGGTCGTCCGGCATCTTCTGCGCGGCGACGGCGCCCTGTTGCTGCTGGGCGAGCCGGGTATCGGCAAGAGCATCCTGCTGCGCGCCGCGACCGAGGCCGCCATCCAGGCGGGCCTGCCGCCCGGCTGCATCATCCGCATATCCGACGGCCGGCAGACCCAGGCGGTCTATCCCTCGGACGCGCGATGGGTCGCGGTGGTGGACAACGCCGATCCGCGCCACCTCGGCGAACTGCGGAGCTCGATCGAGGCCGCCTGCGCGGTCATCGCGATCAATGCCGAGGACGCTGTCGCGGAGCAGCCCCCTATGGGCCAACTCCCCATGGGCCAGCCCACCGTCAACCAGCCCGGCCTGACCTGGCTGCGCCTGCCGCCGTTGAGCCAGTCGGAGATGGAGGCCTATATCGAGCGGCGGCTATGGACCGCCGGCGGCACCGTACGGCGGCTGATCACGCCGGACGCCCTGACGCTGGTGCTGCAGCAGGCACGCGGGGTTCCGGGGACCGCCAACCGGCTGATGGAGGCGGTGCTGACCGCCGGCTTCATCCGCGGCGATCCGATGATCGCGCGGAA
>NZ_DASZTJ010000094.1:0-15834 GCF_035548235.1 Rhodopila sp. | reverse complement strand
AGCCCGAGCGTGTCGCTGGCATCCGGCGGCAATATCGCCGAATCCGGGAACGGGATCATCGTCGCCGATCAGCTTACATTGGCGGCGACCGGATTGATCGATCTCGGTGGCAACAATCAGGTCTCGGAACTTCTGTCCTCGACCGCCGGCGGGGCGTTCGGCTTCAACGACGTGATGCCGAACCTGATGGTGCCGGTCGGGAACACCGTCCAGGCAGGCGGCGAACTGGCCCTGGTGAACAGCCAGGACCTGACGATCGACGGCACCGCGACCGGCACGGCCACCGTGCTGCGATCGAACGACGGCACACTGACGGTGAACGGACACTCCGCGATCGCCCGCACCGGCGCCTTGATCCTGTCCGGGCCGATCGTGATCACCGACGGGTTGATCTCGGCGGCGTCCGCCATTCTGGTCGACGCCAACAGCGCGACGCTGGGCGGGGAGGCGCAGGGCCTCGTGCTGGACGTCGTCGCCCCCACCATCGCCTTCAATGCGTTGGATGCGCACACGATGCAGGTGCTGCTGTTCTTCAGCGACACCGGTACCGCGACGGGCTCGCTCGCCGCCGCCGGGTTGCAGGTCCTGGGCGGCACCAACGCGGTCCTGACCGGCAGCATCGCCGGGATCGGCACCGATGCGGCGGCAGCGATCGGGGTGCGGGCGACCGCGCAGGGCACGCCGCTGGGCGATCCGCCGCCCAACGCCAACAACTTCACCTTCAATGGCTGTCCGATCGGCGTCGCCGTCTGCCATCCGGTGACGCCACCGCCTGCGCCACCGGCACCGCCTTCGCCGCCGCCGGCACCGCCGCCGTTGGTCAACCTCGTCACCACCGTCCTGCCGCCGATCGGCGTCGCCAACTCACCCAGCACATTGCTGCGGGAGAATGACCCCCGCCGGTTCGATCGGACGCTGACGCCGAACGTCCTGACGACGCCCACCCCGCCGACGATCGGCCTGTCCACCCGTCCGACGCGCGATCCGGCGGAAAACCTCGAGCTGGCGCCTCCGAACGTCCGGTCGGAGGATTTCTGATGCGCGTTTTCCTTCCCATCCCCTCAGGACGAGGCAGGGCGAACTGCCGCACGCTTCGCGCTGCCACCCTGCCTGTCGTGGCCTCCCTTGTCGCGCTGGTTGCGGCCTGCACCGCGCCGCCTCCCAGCGCCTATGTGCCCTCCGCGTCCGCGCAGGGCGGCGTGGCCGTCGGCAAGAGTGCGTCCGGCGAGGCGTGCCGCCTGGTCACCAGCGGTGGCGGCGGGGATGTCTGGTGCGGTGAGTGGCAATCGCCCAGCGCACGGGTCCGTTCGGCCGCGGGCGCGAACCTTGCCGCCGCGACATCCGATGCGCGGACCGGCCTCGACGCACGGCTGGAGTGCGAGGCACCGCATCCGACCACCATCCTGGGGTCGCACCCGGCGATGCTGATGCAGTGCCGCCAGCGCAACGGCGGCTGGCCCGCCTTCCTGCTGACCGCGAACGCCGGGGGCAAGGACTGGCAGGTGGACGGCGTGCTGCCCGCCCTGCCGGCGGCCATCCAGGCGGTCGGCGTGGTGTCCGGCGTGGTTGGCGCCAACCAGGCGCCACCAACATCCGAGGCGATCGACATGGTCGCCCGTCAGCTCACGCAGCACGCCTACACGACCAATGACCTCTCCCAGTACGACGCGCTGATGAATGCCGCGCGCGACGCGAACCAGGCCGAGCGGTTCACGACCGCGGAGTCGGCGTATCGCGCGGCGCTGGCGCTGCAGGAACGTGTGCAGGGCGCGGGGTCGCCGGATACCGCGCTGCCGCTGATGCTGCTGGCCCTGCAACTGTCCAACCAGGGCCGCAACACTGAAGCGGCTGCGTTGTTCGATCGCGCCCAGCGGCTGGTCCCGCGCGCCGCCGATCCGCTGCTGCCGGCACAACTCATGCTGTATCGCGGCCTCGCCGAAGCCAACCAGAGGCACACCGACGCCGCGCTGGCCGATTTCTCTCGGGCCGAGGCGCAATACGCACCGTTCCTGCCCGCCGGCGTGCGAGGCGGAGGGACGGCCTCGGTCGACCAGGGATCGATGCTCGCGCCGCTGCTGGTCACCCGTGACGTGTTGCCTGACCCGACCTCGCAGCGCGCGGTGGTCGGGGTGATCGAAGCGCGGCGCAACGCTGCCGCCGCCCTGCGGGCCGCCGGACGGACGGCAGAGGCACAGGCGGAACTCGCCAAGGCCTCGCAGCTTGCGGCCTCGGTGCCGGGCCTGACGGGTGCGGACCTGATCGAGGCGCGGCTGGACCGTACCGGTGGCGCGGTGGCCGCCAGCGCCGGGGCCACCGGCGTCGCCGATAGCCGTTTCGCCGCCTCGGCCGAACGCTTCGCCCGTGGCGTGCCGGAATCACGGCCCTATGCCGAGACCTTGCTGCTGCGCGCCGGTGCGCTGGGACCGAAGGACGCCGAGGCGCTGCGGCTGTGCCGTAAGGCGATCGGCATCCTGTCGCATCTACGGGAGGGGACGAGCCCAGGCCTGATCGCTCCCTGCGTCGATGCTTTCGTTGCCGACCCGCAGGACCAGGCCCGCCTCGCCGAGGGGTTCGAGGCCGCCCAGCTCGCCCAGGGCGCGGCCACCACCACGCAGATCGCCCGCGCCGCCGCCCGCCTTGCGGAGGGCGCGCGGGATCCGAAAGTCGGCGCGGCCATCCAGCATCGGGACGAGGCCCTGGCGTCCTTGTCGGCGCTCTACCGCGAACGCGACGCGGCCCTGGCGCAGGCCCCGGCGGGCCAGCAGGTAGACCTTTCAGCCTATGACAAGCGCATCGCCGCGGCGGAGGCCGGGGTCGACGATGCCGACCGAACGGTGCAGGCGGCCGCACCGGGGTTCGCCCAACTGGTGCAGTCGGTCACGTCGGCAAAGGACGTGTCCTCGGTCCTGGCGCCCGGCGAGGCCCTGCTGCTGACGACGCTGCCGCCGAACGGGCACGGCTGGAACTTCCTGCTGCGCGACGGGCGCATCGCGGTGGCGCCGGTCGGCGCGACGACCAGCGACATCGGCAAAATGGTGAGAGCGGTCCGCGCCAGCGTCGACGACGGCGCCGGGGAGAAGCCGTTCGCCGCCGGTGCGGCCTACCAGCTCGATCAGGCGGTGCTGGGCGGATTCCGCCTGGACGGGGTGAAGGGCCTGCTGGTTGTGCCGGCCGGGCCGCTGCTGGAAATCCCGTACGGCATCCTGGTCACCGCACCGCCCCGTGCGCCCACCGGATTGGCGGGGAATGCCTATCTGATCGAGCAGTTCCCGATCACCCACCTGCCGGCCGCCGCCAGCCTGGTGGCGCTGCGGCACGCGGGGGAGTCGAAGGCGCCTCGGCCCTGGATCGGGTTCGGCGTGCCGCGGCCCATGCCGGTCGCCTATGCGATGCGCAGTTTCCCCGCCGATCCGCAATGCGGCCGGCAGCTCGCGGCCTTGCCGGCCTTGCCGGGGGCGGCGCTGGAGCTATCCCTGGCGGCGCGGATCGAGGGGGCTGGCACGGCCCAGCCGGTCACCGGCCAGGCGTTCACCGCCAATGCGCTGACGCATGCCGACCTGCATGACTACCGCGTGCTGCACCTGGCGACGCATGGCGTACTGCCGTCGGACCTGGCGTGCCTGCAGGACCCGGTGATCATCGCCTCAGCGGCGCCGAACGGACCCGATGCATCGCAGGGGCTGATCTCCGCCGGCACGGTGCTGGGGCTGAACCTGGATGCGAACCTCGTGCTGCTGTCGGCCTGCAACTCGGGCGGCGGCGTGACGGCAGGGGAGAGCCTGTCGACCCTGGCGCGGGCGTTCTTCTTTGCCGGGGCCCGCGGGCTGCTGCTGACGCACTGGTATATCAACGACATCGCCGCGGCGCGGATCGGCGCCTCCATGCTGCTCAATATGCGGCACGGGGAGAGCAGCGCAGAAGCGTTGCGCCAGGCCCAACTGGACTTGCTGCACGTGCCGGAGGGCGCACACCCGTCGTTGTGGGGGCCGTTCGCGCTGGTCGGTCCAGGGGCTAAAGGTGGGGCGCAAGGCGCCGGGTCGTAGGGGGACTGGCTCTACCCTCCGTGATCCAGGTGTCCCTCCGACAGCCGGCGCAGCGCGTTGAAGATCTTCCGGTCGATCTCGATCCCCTCCTGCGTCAGCCGTGCGCGGGTCTTATAGGCCCGTTCGCCCGGGATGCGGATCTCCGCCACCCCGTCCTGTCGCGGGGTGGCCTTGATCGTCTCGATCCTCCGGCTGACTTCCCGCCGGTATTCCTCTCCCGTCAGGAACAGGTCCGGCTTGAACGCGATGAACAGGTACCCGCTGACCTGGCCTGCGGCATGGACCCCTGAACTCAGCGCCCCCAGCGCGCTCATGGCCAAAGCGAGGCCGAAGCCCTTGTAGCCGCCTTCCGGTCCGCCGAACGGCAGCAGCGTCCCTTGCTGTGCCGTCCGTGCGTCCGTCGTCGGCTGGCCGTCGGGGCCGAGCGCGACGCCTTCCGGGATGGGGGTGCCGAGGCGGGCGCGGAACTGGAGGTCGGTCGCCATGAACGCCGAGGTCCCCATATCGATGACGAGGGGATCGCTCTCGGTCGGGAACCCGAACGCGATCGGGTTCGTACCCAGGGCAGGCCTGGCGCCGCCGAACGGCGCGACCGCAGGCGGCGAGGCGACGGTGTGGATGCCGACCAGGCCGGCGCGGGCGATCATTTCGCAGTAATAGGCGCTGCGTCCGGTCATCCAAGTATTGCCCAGGCTGACGATCGCCAGCCCGTTCGCCTGGGCGCGGGCGATCGTTGCCTCGGTCGCACGATAGGCCGCGACCATTCCGGTCGTGTTGCCGCCGTCGAGCAGCGCGGCCGGCCCGGATTCCGTTACCACCGATACAGGCTTGCGCGGCAGCTTGAAGTCCGCGGCATCGACCACGTTCAGCAGCTTCGGCAGGCCGGAATATTCATAGCCGCACAGGGCCGCGTCCAGGACGTGGTCGGTCAGGATCCATGCATCCTCCCGGTCATAGCCTGCGCCGCGCATCGCGGCTTCACCCAGCGCGCGGGCGTCGGTGACGGACATGTGCATGCGGTGGTTGTCGGTGCGGCCGGTCATCCTGGCGTCCTCGGTTTGATCTGTGTCCGCAGGATGACGGGTGACGTGCGGCTGCGCAAACGGCCGCGGCTGGCCGCATCGTCGCGCGTACGTTAAGATTGCCGAAAACGAACAAGGAAACGCGACCATGCTGCCACGCCGTCGCCTGATCGCCAGTGCCGCTGCCGCGACCCTGCCGCTTCGCGCCCATGCGCAATCCAGTTCGCGCCCGAAGATCCGCATCGGATCGCTGGCGGACGAATCAGGCCCGTACCGCGACAACACCGGCCCCACCGGCGTTGCCTGTGCGCGCCAGGCGGTGCAGGAATTCGCCGCCGCCCATAACCTGAATGTCGAGGTGCTCGTCGCCGACGTGCAGAACAAGCCCGACCTGACGGCGTCGATCTGCAAGCAATGGTTCGACGAGGAAGGCGTCGACATGGTCTTCGACGGCGCCGCGTCGTCCTGCGCGCTGGTGATCAACCAGATCGCACGCGAGAAGAACAAGGTCTTCCTCAATACCGTATCCGCAACGACCGAGCTGACCGGGCTGCAATGCACGCCGAACACCGTGCACTGGACGTACGATACTTACATGCTGGCGAAATCGACCGGCGGCGCAATGGTCAAGGCCGGTGGCGACAGTTGGTACTTCATCAGCGCCAACTACGTCTTCGGCCAGCAGTTGCAGAAGGACACATCCAGCTTCGTGACGGCCGCCGGTGGAAAGGTCGTCGGGTCGAAATCCTATCCGTTCCCGGAAACCACCGACTTCTCCTCCATGATGCTGGCGGCGAAGGCATCGGGCGCCAAGGTGCTGGGGCTTTGCAATTCCGGAACCGATACGATCAACTGCATCAAGCAGGCGCACGAGTTCGGGCTGACAAAGACGATGAAGCTGGCGGGCCTGTTGATGTATTCGACCGACGTGCATGCCCTGGGCTTGCGCATGGCGTCAGGGCTGCTGCTGAGCGAATCCTATTATTGGGACCTCAATGATCGCACGCGGGCGTTCCAGGCGCGGATTCAGCCGAAAGTGAAACTATGGCCCAACATGGGGCAGGCCGGCGACTACGCCGCGACGCTGCACTATCTGAAGGCCGTCGCCGATCTCGGCCCCGCCATCGCCAAAAAAGACGGTGCTGCCACCGTCGCTCGGATGAAGGCCATGCCGACCGATGACGATTGTTTCGGTGTCGGCCGAATCCGCGAGGATGGCCGGAAGATCCATCCGTGCTACCTGTTGCAGGCGAAAGAACCGGCGGAGAGCCGGCACGAATGGGACCTGCTGAAAGTCGTTGCCGTGACACCGGCCGAAGAAGCGTTCCGACCGATGAACGAAGGCGGCTGCCCGCTGGTCAAGGCATAGCGGCCAAGGCCTGGCCGGCGGTTTCCAGCGGAAAGGAAATGACGAACTCGGTCCCCCGTCCGGGGGTCAGGCTCACGCTCGCCCCCAGGCTGGCCGCCAGCCGCCGGATCAGCTTCTGCCCTAGCTTGCGGCCGTCCTGTGCCTCCGGCGCCGCCATGCCGGGACCGTCGTCGCGGATCACCAGAAGCCCGCGATCGGGCCGCGGCGCCTTCAGCGACACCAGGAACATCGAGCCCAACCCGGCTTCGAAGACATGCTTCTGCGCATTATGGGCGCATTCGATGATGATCATCGTCAGCGTGCTCATCTGGTCGAGCGTCAGCGCCGGCTGTTCGATATCGAAGACGAGTTTCACTTGTTTCGGATCGATGACGCTGGCGACGGCGTCACGCAGGACCGAACGCAGTGCGGTCCGGACCGTGGCCGGATCGTTCAGCCGCCGATGCACATCGGCCGCGACGGCGACGCGCCGCGACGCCTCATCCAGCGTCTCCGCGGCACGGGAGGGGGAGGCTTCGACATGGCGCTTCGCCAGTTCGATGCTGCCGGCGGCGCTTTGCAACGTATTCGCCACCCGGTGCTGCAACTCCGCGAACAGCACGCGTTGCTGTTCGTTTGCCGTCTGAAGCTGCCGAGCAAGGTTTTTCAGGGTGGCAATGATGAGGATGTTGAGGGCGCCGACGATCGCCCAGGTGATCGGCAGCAGATAAAGTCCCGGCGGCAGGAACAGGCAGATGCCAAGTCCGATTGACAGGACCAGCAGGACCGCAGCCTCCCGCCAGCCGAGGACCGTGGCCACGACGATGATCGCCGGATAGAAGGACAGCGCGGGATTGGCCCCGTGCAGCGGGCCCAGCGCCGTGCGAGCCAAGGCGGCGGCGGCAAAGATCAGCCCGGTCAGCAGCCAACGCAGGGGTGCTGGCTGCTCCGACCGCCAGGCAATGATCTTGATCATGCGGTCGGACAGGCTGGTCATGACACGATGATACTTGGAGCGCCCACCGAGGTCATCCCGGTGAATGCGCGAATTTTCATTCATGATTTCGCGCTTCACGTTTCTTTAGCGCCAGGGTTGCACCTATGACGATTATCACGCAACCTGATGCAGCCGCGACAAATACAAGGGACCGAGAACGTCCCGATCGTTACAGGGAGATACGACCATGCAAGGGATGCCGTCACCCGCGGTGCTGGCTCATGAGGTGACCGATATCGAACGCGAGACGATCCGGCGCGTATCCCGCCGGCTGCTGCCGATGCTGATCGTCTGCTACTTCGTTGCCTATCTCGACCGGGTCAATGTGGGCTTCGCCTCGCTGACGATGAACAAGGCGCTGGGTTTTTCGTCCGCCGTCTACGGGTTTGGCGGCGGCATCTTCTTTCTGGGCTATTTCCTCTTCGAGGTCCCCAGCAACATCCTGCTCAGCAAGGTCGGCGCCCGGCGCTGGATCGCTCGGATCCTGGTTACCTGGGGCATCATCTCGGCCTGCACGGCGCTGATCACCGGGCCGGTGTCCTTCTACAGCGTCCGGTTCCTGCTGGGCCTGGCCGAGGCCGGGTTCTTTCCGGGCATCATCCTGTACCTGACCTGGTGGTTCCCGTCCTACTACCGCTCCCGCATCGTGGGCGTGTTCATGGCGGCGATCCCGCTGTCGAACATCCTGGGTTCGCTGGTGTCCGGCGAGCTGCTGAACCTGGATGGCTGGATGGGCCTGGCCGGCTGGCAGTGGCTGTTCGTCCTGGAAGCCGTGCCCGCCGTGGTCTTGGGGATCGCCTTCTGGCTGACCATGACCGATTGGCCGTCGGAGGCACACTGGCTGTCGGCGGAGCAGCGGGCCTGGCTGACCGAGCGCCTGGACGCCGAACGTGCCCAGCGGGAGGCGATCCGGCATTTCGGCCTGCGGGAGGCGCTGTTCGACCGGCGCGTCCTGCTGCTGAGCCTGGTGTATTTCGGCGGCACGTTCTCGGGCTACGGCATCGTGCTGTTCCAGCCGCAGATCGTGCACCGCCTGGCTGCCGGGTTCGGCATGACCGGCGTGATCAACGCGATCCCCTATGTGTTCGCCGCACTGGCGATGATCTGGTGGGGCCGCCACTCGGACCACAGCGGCGAGCGTCCCCGCCATGTCGCCGCCGCCTATACCGTCAGCGCGGCAGGGCTGATCGCGACGGCGATGATGACCGATCCGGTGATGACCATGGTGATGCTGGTGGTTGCGGCGATGGGACAGTCGTCGACGGGACCGACTTTCTGGTCGCTGCCGACCGCGATGCTGTCCGGCACCGCCGCGGCGGGCGGGATCGCGCTGATCAACGCCCTGGGAAACCTGGGCGGGTTCTTCGGCCCCTATCTGTTCGGGCTGGTCCGCGACGCCACGGGAGGCAGCTTCACCTATGGCCTGATGATTCTCGCCCTGGGACCGATCGTATCCGCGACCGTCGTCCTGATCCTGGGCCACGACACGCGGCTGGAGCATATCCCCAGGCGGGAGATGGCTGCGCGGCGCTGGCGTTGAACGACCTGGGGCAAGGGCTGGGAAGAAGAAACCACGGACCGTGGCATCCGGTGAAGCCGTCGACCCGGCTCTCTGACCTTTCCATCGCCTAACCGGCGGTAAAAGATAACGCCGCGGCCCGTCACGGCGACGATATAATCGTGCGTCGTTAGGCTTGTCGATAAATCGCGAAATGGACCTGGATCGGCGAGCGATCAACACCTAGCCATTCGAACCGATCTCAACCCCCAGATACTGAGGTTTTCCCTGATCCTACTCTTCGGCGAACTGCCTGAGATTCAGGCAGCCATAGATTGACAAAGCGCCACATTTGCAGGATGTGTGCAGCCGGTCGCCGCATGTCTCGCTGCATGAAGACGGCGAGATGGCGACAAGGAGGGAGAACCATGAAAGACGTCTGGGAACCAGTGCCCGGCACGCGCTTTTACACCCGCAATGGTCTCGGCCTGTATGAGCGCCTGACTGATCATCTCTTCCTGCGCGTGGACGACGTTGACGAAAATGATGTCCGCGAAATGGGCGACCGCTTCGCGGAAGCGTTCGAGACCCGCGCCCCGGTTCGCCTGGTCGCCTGAGACCGGCGTCGTTACGACGCCGGCGGAAAATCGACGATGAATTCGCTGCCCCCGTAATCGGCTTCGGCCGGTATCCGCAGCAGGCGCTTCGTGCCTTCCAGCCGTATCGGTTGCGGCTCGACCGTCACGACGCGGGCTGAGCGCGCTGCGTCGATCGCTGCGGCGGCGGTCGGGAAACGGGCCAGTTTCTCCAAGTTTTTGGCGGTGGCGAAAACCAGCTTGTAGCGCCCGGCTTCGGTCCCGGCGAGCGCATCGGCCGGGCGGATCCAGATCGACTCAACCGCCTCATACCCATCATGCACTGCCAGATGCGCGGCCGGCGCCTGCGCCAGGAAGAACTGCGTATCGTAGCGCTTGGGCTGGTTGGCCGGCGTGATCCAGTGGGCGAAATGGACCAGGTGGTCCAGGGCCGGCTCCAGGTCCTCGGCCGCCAGGACCGCGTCGAAGTCGATGGTCCCGGCGTTCAGCTTGGTACGGAAACGGTCGTCCAGACGCTTCAGGATGTCCGTGTCGATGATGGCGTTCGCGCCACGTGGCCGCGCAAGCAGGACGCCGCATTCCTCGAACGTCTCACGGATGGCGGCAATGCGGAAAGACGGCAGATGCGTGCCGTCGGGGGCGACATTCACCGCCAGGGCATGATCGGCGTCCTCTACCCGGCCGCCGGGAAACACCAGGGCGCCGGCCGCGAAGTCGATCTGGTGGTGGCGGACCACCATGAAGACCTCCAGGCCTTCCGTGCCGTCGCGCAGCAGCAGGATCGTCGCGGCCGGACGAGGGATGGCGGGGGGTTTGGCGTCGTTCATGCGAGGGTCCGGGTTGCCTTGGGTCGTGTCTTTGCTCCGGCCGATAGAGCACGCTTCCCGACCCTTGGCCAGCCTGACGCACACCCCTCACGCCCGCAGGCGGCGGATCAGTTCCTGAGCGTTGGCCGGCGCTCGGACACGGCGGTCGTTGTCGAAAAAGATGAAGACGTCCCGCCGCTTCCGACGCGCCGGGGCGCCGATGCGAGCGGCGTCGGCAGGCTCCTCGCCATTGGCCCAGGTCTTCGCCCATTGCGCCCAGAGGCTCAGCGCGGCTTCGTCATAGTCGCTCTCATAGGTCTTGGTCGCGCCGTGGAGACGGCAGTAGACGAAGTCGGCGGTGACATCCATCAGGCGCGGCCACGCGGCGGAATCCGCGCAGACCAGGGCGGCGTTGTGATCGCGCAGCAGATCGACGAAGGCGGGGACGCGAAAGCTGTCGTGCCGCACCTCGAACGCGTAGCGCAGCTTGCGATTGCGGTCGATCGCCGTCCAGGCCTTGGGAACGTGCCGGTCATGACCGATGGCAAGCCGAGCGGCCTCGGCCGTGTCGCGGGGGAGGAGGTCGAGGAAAGAGGCGAAGCGCTGCGGGTCGAACCGCATGTTCTGAGGGAACTGCCAGAGGATCGGACCGAGATGCGGGCCCAGGGCGAGGGGGCCGGATGCCATGAAGTTGGCCAGCGCCGTGCGAACGTTCTTCAGCCGCAGGATATGGGTGATGTAGCGCGGGCCCTTGAGGGCGAAGACGAAGTCGGCGCCGACCTGCGCCCGCCAGGCCTGGTAGCTGTCGGGGGTCTGCAGGGCATAGAACGTGCCGTTGATTTCGATCGCCGGGAAATGGTCGGCGGCGAAGTGCAGTTCATGATGATGCGCGAGGCCGCGCGGGTAGAAGACCCCGCGCCACGGTGCATAGGTCCAGCCGGAAATGCCGACGCGGATGAGGCCGTGCTTCATCGGAGCGCCGGCGCTTGGTGGCGAATAAGCATGTTACAAGCTGGGGTATTCGTCCCCCGTTTCGCAACTGGTGCGCGTGCGATGTTACTCTGCCGCCGGGACCAGGGCGCTCCGGGGCGAGACGCGCAGCACCAGCATCGAGGCCATCAGGCAGGCGAGGCCGCTGGCCAGGAAGGCGAGCAGATAGCTGCCGGACAGGCTGCGTACCGCGCCCGCACCCAGGGCGGCGGCCGATCCGCCGATCTGATGCGCCGCGAAGATCCAGGCCACGATCACCGGTGCGTCGCGGCGGCCGAACACCTCGTTCGTCAGCGCGAATGTGGCAGGGCCCGTCGCCACCCAGTCCAGGCCGTAGAAGATCGAGAACACGCCCAGGCTCAGGCCGCCGAAATCGCTGAACGGCATCAGCACCAGGGACAGGCCGCGCAGGCCATAGTACCAGAACAGCAGGACCCGCGGATTGAACCGGTCGCAGAGATAGCCCGACATGGTGGAACCGATCAGGCTGAAGATGCCGATGACCGCCAGGATGGAGGCACCCTGCATCTCCGGGATGCCATGGTCGGCGCAATAGGCGATCAGGTGGGTGTTGATCAGCCCGTTGGTGGAGAAGCCGCAGACCCCGAAGGTCAGGCACAGCAGCCAGAAATCCGGCGACTTCGACGCCTTGCCGAGGGCGATGAACGCGACGCCGAACGGGTTGTGGCCGCTGTGGACGGCATCCGGCACGATCTCGGTAGTGCCGAAGGCCGGCAGCCCGACGGCGGCGGGGGATTCAGGCAGCAGGATCGCCACCAGCGGGATCGCGATGGCGATCGCGGCGGTCACGCCCACCGCCACGCCCCGCCAGCCATAGGCTTCCGCCGCATAGGCCATCAGCGGCAGGAAGATGAGCTGTCCCGCGGCATTGGCCGAGGTCAGCAACCCGACCGCGAGGCCGGTGCGCTGGACGAACCAGCGATTGGCCACCGCGCCGGCGATGCCGACGGCGCCGGCACTGGACCCGATGCCGACCATGAGCCCCCAGGTCAGGAACATCTGCCAGGGCGCGGTCATGAAATAGGACAGTCCGGTGCCCGTCATCAGCAGCGTCAGGCAGCCCACCACCGTGCGCTTCAGGCCGATCACCTGGATCAGCCCGGTGATGAACGGACCCGTCGCGCCCATCAGGATGATGTTCAGCGACACCGCCCCGGAAATGGTCGAGACGTCCCAGCCGAAGGCACGCTGGAGCGGCACGATCATCACGCCCGGCGCCGCCCGTACCGCCACGCCCGCCAGCATGCCGCAGAACATCACCGCCAGGGCGATCCACGCATAGTGGAGCCGTCCGGAGCAGAGTTTGGCGATGCGCGCGGAAATCATGCGGAGAATCTTTCCAATGATCCGCCGAATTTAGAACGAAGTTCCTACCGACGGGTAGGGGTCTCCGCCGCCAAGCGTCCTGCCGAGGCCGTGATCCGGACCCAAATCCGGCCATTAGTACCGATATCGACCCGAATGGCTATTTGATTACAGTTTGTTAGGAAACCGACGGATCCGTAATTGCAGCGAACGCATGGCTGTTCCTCACCAGGCGGGGAAGGGATTATGCGGCCACGGCGTCCCGGACTTCCTCCTCGATCGCCGCGAGCAGGCGGGCCGGGAACCAGCGCGGGATGCCCTGGCCGATGAACACGATGCGGGTCGTCTGGTCCTCGCTGGGCCAGGCCGGCAGGAAATCGGGCGCGGCGACGACGTGGCGGACGCCGTGAATGACGGCGGGCTGGCCTGGCATTTCGGCTATCGCCACCAGGCCTTTCAGCCGCAGCAGCCGCCGGCCGCAATGTTCCGCCAGCGCCTGCAGCAGCAGGGTCAGGGCCAGCGCCGGCATCGGACGATCGAGCGTCAGCACGAAGCTTTCCAGGTCCGCATGTCCCGCCGGACCGGGCAGGTCCCGCAGCCGGGTCGCCAAACCGATGGGGGCGGGATCCCCGAACAAGTCGAGCTGGCCGGCGGCGGATTGGGGCGCCTGCGGGTTCAAGCCGGCCAGCCGGTCCAGCAGCATTCGCGACGCCGGGCACAAGTCGGTTTTGGAGATCAGCAACCGGTCCGCCAGCGCCACCTGCCGCCGCGCCTCCGGCCGTTCGTCCAAGGCAGCTTCGCCATGCACCGCGTCCACCAGGGTCACGACCAACGGCACGCGATGGGTGGCCGCAATTGCCGCATCCCCCAGCAGCGCCTGCATCAGCGGGGCCGGATCGGCGAGGCCCGATGTCTCGACCAGCACCCGGTCATAGACGAGTTCCCCGGCGTCGCGCCGAGCGGCAAGGTCCAGCATGGTACGGGCGAGGTCCGTCTGGACGGTGCAGCAGAGGCAACCGGTGGCGAGCGTCAGCACCGATTCATCGGCGCTGGCGATCAGGTCGTGGTCCAGGGGGATCGCCCCGAACTCATTGACGATGACCGCCGTGCGCCCGAACGCGGGGTCGCGCAGCGTGCGACCGATCAGCGTCGTCTTGCCGCTGCCCAGCGCCCCGGTGACGACCGTGACCGGGATCAATGTCTCAGACGACCTTGCCTGTCTCGGGCTCCATCAGGTGCATCTGGTTCATGTCCGCGGTCAGCGGCAGCATCTGGCCCGGTTCGCAATGGGTCGCAGGATCGACGCGGGCGCAGACCGGCGTGCCGTCGACGAAGAAGTGCACCATCGTCTCCATGCCCATCGGCTCGACGACGTCGACCGGCAGCTCTACCCGGCTCCAGCCCGGCTTGCCCTGGTCGTGGTATTCGAACAGGTGTTCGGGGCGCAGGCCCAACGTCATCTCGCGGTTTTTGTATTTCCCGTAACGATCGGCGCGCGAGGGCGGGACCGGCAGATGGAGGCCGTCGGCGACCCGGATCTCCAGCCCGCCGGCAGAGGCGTCCTGCACCCGGCAGTTCAGGAAGTTCATCGCCGGGGAGCCGATGAAGCCCGCGACGAAGCGGGTGGCCGGGTTGTGGTATAGTTCCTGCGGCGCACCGACCTGCTCGATCACGCCGCCGTTCATCACCACCACGCGGTCGGCCAGCGTCATCGCCTCCACCTGGTCGTGGGTGACGTAGACGGTGGTGGTGCGGACGGTCTGGTGGACCTTCTTGATCTCGGTGCGCATCTGCACGCGCAGCTTGGCATCGAGGTTCGACAGCGGTTCATCGAACAGGAACACCTTCGGGTTGCGCACGATCGCTCGGCCCATGGCGACGCGCTGGCGCTGGCCGCCGGACAGCGCCCGCGGCTTCCGCTCCAGAAGGGGAACGATATCGAGGATGCGTGCGGCTTCGTCGACCCGGCGCTTGATCTCATTCTTGGGGAATTTGCGCAGCTTCAGGCCGAAGGCCATGTTCTCGAACACCGACATATGCGGGTAGAGCGCATAGTTCTGGAACACCATCGCGATATCGCGGTCGCGGGGAGGGACGTCGTTGACGACCTCGCCGCCGATCCAGATTTCGCCGCCGGTGATCTCCTCCAGCCCCGCGATCATGCGCAGGGTCGTCGACTTGCCGCAGCCCGACGGGCCGACAAGGACGACGAATTCATGATCGGCGATGTCCAGGTCGATGCCTTTCACCGCTTGCACGCCGCCATCGTACTCCTTGATGACCTTGCGGCAGGACACTTCAGCCATGTGTTTTCTCTCTCCCTATCGGAATGGCCGGGGTGCCCCGGCCATCCACGCCGTGTCGTTTCGCTCAGCCCTTCGTCGCGCCTGCCGTCAGGCCGGCGACGTAGTAGTCCATCAGGAACGCATAGATGATGATCGGCGGCAGCGATGCCAGCAGGCACGCGGCCATGATCTTGCCCCACTGGAACACGTCGCCGCGGATCAGGTCGGAGATGATTCCCACCGTCAGCACCATCTGGTTTGACGTGTAGAGATACGCCAGTGGATACAGGAACGCACCCCATGACACGGTGAAGGCGAAGATCGTCGCCGCGATGATGCCGGGCATCGCCACGGGGATGAAGATCTTCCACAGCATCTGCAGGTATCCCGCGCCGTCGATCAGCGCGGCTTCATCCAGTTCCCTGGGAATGGAGCTGAAATAGCCGATCATGATCCAGGTGCAGAACGGCACCGCCAGCGTCGGATACAGGATGACCAGGCACCAGAAGTTGTTGATCAGCCCCAGTGCGCCGATGATCTTGAACAGCGGGATGAACAGCAGCGACGGCGGCACCAGGTAGGTCAGGAACACCCCGGTCGACAGGGTCTGGCTGCCCCAGAACCCCATCCGCGCCATGCTGAACGCCGCCAGGACCGAGATCACCATCGATATGACCACCGTCAGCAGGGTGACGATGACCGAGTTCAGGTAGTAGGTCTGGAAGTTCGGGTAGGTGATCAGGTACCAGAAATTCTCGAAGGTCGGGTGGTGCACGATCCACGGGCTGCCCTGCTGCGCCGAGATCTCCGCCGACGACTTCAGGCTGGTCATCAGCGTGTAGAACGGCGGCACCAGGAAGATGATCACGAAGATGCCCAGCGCAATGTAGCTGCCCCACAGTGCCCAGGCGCGCTGGCGGTGC
>NZ_DASZTJ010000093.1:0-22294 GCF_035548235.1 Rhodopila sp. | reverse complement strand
GACCCCCCGAACCGCAGCGTCATCGGGGTGCAGGTGCAACACCTCCCGCCCGCGCTTCTTGGAATCCGTGCTATGCCCGCCGAAATCGAGCTGGCTGTGCAGCCGGGTCGCCGGCTGGTTGGCGATGAGCCACAACGGATGCCGCGCGTCCGGCGCGTCCTTCGGCGCCATCCAGGCGGGATGGCCGGGACAGTCGGCATACCCGAAACGATCGACATGGTCCGAGAAAATCTCGATCTTACCGCTGGGCGTCGGCAGGCTCGCGCCCTCCGGATCCTCGCGGAAGGCGCGCAGCATGCCGCCATCGTCCGCGGCGGACGGCAGGCGCAGCGCACCTTGTCGCCAGAACGTGTCGAAGTCCGGCGCGGCCACGCCCATCTTTGTCAGCCCCTCTTGGGTCCGCGCATAAAGATGGCGCAGCCATGCCTGCGCATCGCGGCCTTCGGTGAAAGCCTGTGCCGTACCCAATCGTTCGGACAGCGCGGTGAAGATCGCGTAGTCATCGCGCGCCTCGGCATAGGGGGCGGCGACCTTGTGCATGGCCACCATCAGCGGATCGGTCGGCGTGGTGCCGATATCCTCGCGCTCCAAGGTCATCGTGCAGGGCAGGACGATGTCGGCGTGACGCGCCGTCGCGGTCCACCCGAGCTCGTGAACGACAAGTGTATCGACCCGTGCGAAGGCCTTGCGCAGCCGGTTGAGATCCTGGTGATGGTGGAACGGATTGCCGCCGGCCCAATAGACCAGGCGGATGTCCGGATAGGTCAGCCGCTCCCCATTATAGTCGAACTGGCCGCCGGGATTGAGCAGCATGTCGGAGATGCGCGCGACCGGGATGAAATCCTTCACGCCATTCTGGCCTTGCGGCAAGGCGGCTGCCGGCACGGCGTTCGTCGTCTTGCCGTAATGGGCAAGCGCGCCTAGCGCGTAGCTGTGCCCTCCGCCAGGCAGGCCGATCTGCCCCAGCGCCGCCGCCAGTGCTACCGACGCCCATACCGGCTGTTCCCCATGCTCGGCCCGCTGCAGCGAGTGAGACACGACGACGAGGCTGCGCTTTCCGGCCAGTTCGCGCGCCAGGGCAGCGATCCGCCCGGCGTCCAGGCCGGTGATGCCGGCGGCCCAGGCCGCGTCCTTGGGCGTTCCGTCGCCCTGGCCCAGCACATAGGCCTGGAACCGGTCCCAGCCTTCGCAGTAGCGCGAGAGGAAGGCGCGGTCATGGAGGTCCTCGGTCACCAGCGTGTGGATCAGGCCCAGTATCAACGCAGTGTCGGTGCCGGGAGTGGGCGCGATCCACTCGGCCTTGGCCTCTTCCGGCAGGTCGTTGCGGATCGGGCTGACCAATACGAACTTGCAACCGCGCGCCTCCGCCTGGCGCATCGACTGCCGTTCCACGTGGCGGCTGATTCCGCCGCTGGCCACCATGCTGTTCTTCAGCGCCATGCCGCCGAACGCGATGACGATGTCGGTGTGCGCGATGATCTGTTCCCAGGTGACGTTGCGGCGGGTGATCGAGTCGAACGCGCCGAAGATATGCGGCATGATCACCGACGCGGCGCCGGAGCTGTAGCTGTTCACCGATCGCACATAGCCGCCGAGGGCGGTGTTCAGGAAGCGATGGACCTGGCTTTGTGCGTGATGGAACCGTCCGGCGCTGGACCAGCCATAAGACCCGCCGAACACCGCGCCTGGGCCATGCCGGTCACGGACGCGGCGCAATTCGGCGGCCAGCAGGTCCAGCACCTCGTCCCACGGCAGCGCCACGAAATCGTCGCGGCCGCGCGTGGCGTCGGGGCCTGGTCCGCGTTCGAGCCAGCCGCGGCGCACCATGGGCCGAGCGACACGCGCTTTGTGGCGGATGGCGTCAGGGAAGTTCTGCAGGATCAGATTGGGATCGGGGTCTTCCGCGTGCGGCTTGATGACCAGCCGATCGGCCTGCCAGGACGCCTCGAACACGCCCCAGTGGGAGCTGTGCATGAAGCGGCGGGTCGGCGCGGCGCCAGGACCAGGGGTGGCAACCATGGCGAGTCGTTCCGTATCAGCCACTGCGGCTTTGCTCCGATGCTGCTCTGGGTTTCAGTTTGACGTGAGTTGCGGGCCGATTGGAAGTCGGGTTTGGAAAGAATCTTGCCCGAAGCATGGGGGAGACGGCGATGTGTCCCCCATGTGCAACGCTGCTCATCGCGCAGCCAGGTCCCAGGCCAGGTCATCGATGCTCTCACGCTGTTCGCCGGGACGGGAGGCGCGAGCCATCGTCCCGGAGCGGACGGATACCAGGCGCGTCGTCAGCCAGTAGCCCGCCGCCGTGATCAGCAGCGTGCAGAGGGTCTGGATCCAGGCTTGCGGGATGACGAACATATAGATCAGGAAGCCGGCGACGGTCCAAAGCACGGCGATCGGGTTGAAGCCGCGCCAATACCAGTACGGGCCACTGCGCTCGAACAAGGCGACGACATCGATGCGCATCCGCTTCACGAGCAAGTAGTCGGCGACGAGGACACCGGCGATCGGGGAGAAGAAGTTTCCCAGCATACCAACATAAGACGTGTAGCCGTTGACCACATCCGGGAAGACCGAAAGGGCGATCCCAAGGATGCTGATGATCAGCGTGGTCCAGAAACGGCCCAGGCGCTCGAAGATATTCGAGAGGGAGAGGCCGCCTGTGTAGAGGTTGAGGACGTTGATCGTCCAATTGTCCAGCGCGATGACCAGGACCAGCAGCGCGAGCGGCAGCCAGCCCGACGTCAGGCCGGCGACGACCTGGAACATGTTGGCGACCTTGCCTTGCGTCGCCGCGGCGGCATAGGCGCCGAGGATCGCGGAGAACACCGAACCGCCCCATTTGCCGGCGGCGGTCCCCCACCACATGTCGAAGCGGCCGCGCGTGTAGCGGCAGAAATCGGCCGAGTCCGTCACCATCGTCAGGGAATTGGCGGCGGTCACGTTCAGCCAGGTGACGAACAGCAGCCAATTCCCTTTGGGACCGCCCGCATAGCCGAGGACGGCGGATGGCGCGAAGTTGGGATCGTCATGCGTCATCATGACCATCAGCGCGAAGAGCAGGACCCCGATCTTCAGCGGCAGTGCCGCTCGGGACAGTTGCTTCAGGCTGTCGTAACCGACGATCGCGACGAACGCCTGCAGCAGCGCGAACAGCAGGCTGACCGTCACCAGCGAATAATGGCCGCCGATCCAACGTTCGAGGACCGCGATCAGCGCGATCGAGCCGGCGACCGTCTGGAACGCGAACCAGTAGATGGATGCGAACGTCCGGATGAAGGACGGAATCCATTTGGCGCCGCGAAGCCCATAGGCCATGCGCGTCCCGACCTGGCCGGGCAATCCATAATCCACGCCGACTGTCGCCATGATCGTATAGGCGATGACGGCGATCGCCATCCCGATGGCGATGGCGCTGACCGCGCCGAGGAAGGAAAGGCCGGAAACGACGGCGAGGCCGCCGACAAGGATCGAACCGGGATTGAGCGCGAGGCCCAGGATGATCGAGAAGATATCAAGACCGCCGACGACTTTTTTCTCTTCCGGGATGGGCTCGATGCCAAATTGCTCGACGCCTTTCGGCTGGTGGTAGCGATGGCGGATGCGTTCTTCCAGTGAGGCTTCTGTATGCATGTGCTGCTTTCCTCGGCGGATCAGCATCAGTGTCTACAGATGTGGGGCAGTGTAAAGAGCAAGAGGGTTAAAATATAGGCAAGAACTGGATGTTTCAGAATCGATGGCGCATTATAAGACACATTGTGCACGTTTTATGTGTATACAGACTATTATATAGTCAATTTCCTGGCGGCGGTGCGCCGATATCAAAATGCCAATAGTGACCCCGTTATGGCCCGGTCAAGCCGGGCCATAACGGGAAAGGCTCAGATGCCGCCTTGAAAAATGCTTCACATGCACAACCGCTCGGGAGCATGGCCTTTCGTGCAGACTACTACGATCCAGCAACGATAGCGCCAGGATCAGCCTGGCAGCACCCGTTCCACGACGACGGACCGGCAATCCATCTCATAATCCAGTCCGATCACCGGCGGGCGGCAGAAATGCCACGTCAGGCCATGTCTCGCCGCACCGCGCGCGACGATCTCGGCGCCAAGGAAGGGATGGACGTCGTATACCGTGTAGACCTGCACCCCGGTCGTGTCCGCCCAGGCCGCGCCGACCGCCTGCATGCGCGCCTGCATCACCTCCAGAACGAACCGCGCCTTTTCCAGCATCGCATCGGGGGTGGTTTCGCCATGTCGGACCGTCTTGTCCTTGTAGGGACCCGTACCCTCCCGCGCCTCGCCGCTGCCGGCGATGACGAAGGACGGCGCGGCGCCCCGCGCGGGGCGGACATAGGAGAACGCGTGGAATGACGGTCCGGCGGGCTTGTCGATCTCGGGGCAGACATTGCTGCGCGCGACGGGGTTCTTGTCGTTGGCGAAAATCCCCCAGCGTTCCAGCGTGCCGCAATATTCACGGTTGAAGGCGATGAAGCCGGCATCGGTAAACGGCGCCGGCGATCGCAGTTCGCAGGCGCAGAACGCGGTGAGGGGCAAGCTCTCGGCCTGAAGGTAAGTCTCGATGCGTTTGAAACCATCGGCCAGGGGAACCGGGTTGGTGAAGCGTGCGCGTTCGATCGTGAAGCCGGGCAGGGCGGAGACACCGGCGGAATACTGGAATGGCCCGGGAACGTACCGGTAGCCCTGGAAATCGACGGTCATGCGTGGCTCCTGGCTCCAAGGGCTTCGGCGGCGGCGTGGAGGCAGGCCTCGACGCCGGGGATCCGGTTCAGCGGCGCACCGTTTTCCTGCATCAGCGTGATCGGGTCCGTTGCGATTCCGGGCGCGGGCGGCGTCTCAAGGAAACCGCCGATCGAGCGGCCGCGCCGGACCATCGCGGTTCCCAGCGGCTGGGCCAGGCGCTGGTACAGCGCCAGCCCGGCCTCGATCGTGCGTCCCGACAGGGCATCCGTCAGCCACGCCGCATTCAGCGCCGCCTTGGTGACGCCCGCAGCCACGTGCGGCCGGGCGACGAAGGCCGCATCACCGAGCAGTGCGACGCGGCCCGAGACGATGCGCGGCGAATCAAGATCGAAGATCGGTTGGAAGAACACCTCCGCCGTGCCGTTCATCAGCGCGGCGAAGGGCGGCGGCATCTGCTCCCGCACCTCTTGCCGGAAGGCCGCGACGACGTCGGGCCGGATCAGCGGCGGCGGTATCATCAGCCCGTGATATTGTCCGGTGGCATCGGTGCACATGTCGCGCAGCGTCTCCGCCGACCCGATCGGATGGTACCACATCCAGTTCAGCGCCCGCTTGCCGACGCCGGATTCGTCGTCGCGACCGGGGACGGGATAAGCCAGGATCAACTCTCGCCCCGGCAGGTAGAACGAGAAATCGCCGAAGATCGTATCCATCACCAGCGGCGGGACTTCATGCTCCGGCATCAGGCCGCGCCAGGCGATGTAGCCGGCGTATATGGGATCGTTGCCAACAAAACAGCATGATCGCACCGTCGATCGCAGCCCGTCGGCGCCGACCAGCAGGTCACCGCGCAGCCGGCTGCCGTCGGCGAAGATCGCGGTCACGCCGTCGGCGTCCTGCTCCACCCCGTCCAGTTGCATGCCGCCCTGGTAAACGCTGTCGGGCAGCAGGCGGCGCAATTCCTGGTACAGCCGGCCCCACGAGCTCATGACTTTCTGGAACGGCAGTTCCGCGGCGATCGAGCCGTCGCGCCCGAGGCAGATGCGGCGCCGGATCGGCACGCCGATCGACGGGTCCACCGTCGACCCGACCCGCCGCATGACATCAAGCTGTTCGGGATGCGTGCCGACCCCGACGCCGCGGCTGGCGAGGTCGCGGGGACTGCGCTCGAACACGGTGACGTCCCATCCAGCCTGTCGCAGCAGCAATCCGGCGAACAACCCGCCCAGCGATCCGCCGATCACCAATGCCCGGCGCATCAGGAGGGAAGGCCTTCGGGCATTACGGGATGCGGCGTCATCATCAGCTCCATGCTGACCGGCAGCATGGGCAAGGCCTGGCCATCGGGCAAGGCCGGATCCTGATGTGTGGGAAGGCCCCGAGGATTGGGGACGGCTTCAGTCCGGTCGGAAGAGGGCGGCCGACAGGCAACCACAGGACCCAGTCGCGCCGAACCCGCGCTATTTCCGGTCCAGGCTCAGGCGCCCGGCGCCATAGGCGACGATCTGGAGGAAACCACCCGCCATGCAGATGTTTTTCCAGAAGTGGATCATGCTGTTGGTGTCGCCCGGATGGTAATGCGCCGTGAAGGCGGTGGCGACGCACCAGGCGGCCAGGATCAGGGCGGTAACCCTGGCCCGGAAGCCAAGCAGGAACAGGGTCGCGGCGCCGATCTCGATCGCCAGCGTCAGCGCATAGGCAGCGCCGGGCACGGGCAGGCCCAGTTTGGCGAAATAGGCCATCGTCCCGGACGGGGCCATGGCCTTGCCGATGCCGCTATGGATGAAGATGAAGCTCATGGCCAGACGGCCCAGAAGCGCGATCCAGTCCATGGCGCGACCGTCAGCCGACCAACTCGGTGCCGGCGAAGAAATAGGCGATCTCCGTGGCGGCATTCTCCGGGCTGTCGGAGCCGTGGACCGAGTTCGCCTCGATGCTTTCGGCGAACAGCTTGCGGATCGTGCCCTCGGCGGCGTTGGCGGGGTTGGTCGCGCCCATCAACTCGCGATTGCGGGCGACCGCGTTCTCCCCCTCCAGCACCTGCACGACGACGGGGCCCGATGTCATGAACGTCACCAGGTCGCGGAAGAACGGGCGTTCCTTGTGCACGCCATAGAACGTCTCGGCCTGGGCGGTGGACATGTGCAGGCGCTTCTGGGCGATGATGCGCAGGCCCGCGCCCTCGAATACCGCGTTGATCTTGCCGGTCAGGTTCCGCCGCGTCGCGTCGGGCTTGATGATGGAAAACGTGCGCTCGATCGCCATGCGCGACCTCCTGTGAATGTCGATTGCGGCGGGTCAGTAAGGGTTTGTTCGGCTAAGAGCAAGGCGAGATCGCCGTATCGCGAATCTGTAGTCCAAAGACCGTTTCCGTGCTTTAACGGCATCATCCGGTTACAGCGGGGGGACGGGGCGACGTGAACAAGCTCGCGGAAGAGGCGCATGAGACGATTCATGAGCATGGCGGCCACGGCGATCCCTATGCCAAGCGGGTGGCGGTGCTGGTGTCCGCCCTGGCGGCGGCGCTGGCACTGACGGAGGTCGGAGCCAAATCGACCCAGAACGAGTATCTCAAGAACCATATCGCCGTGTCCGACGACTACGCCTTCTACCAGGCCCGCAACCTGCGCGCCCTGGTCAAGGACAGCGAGGCGAACATCCTGTCGCGCCTGCCGGGGGCCGACACCGCGAGCGTGCAGGCCGACATCAAGGCGGACCGGGAATACGCGGACCGGATGCGCGACGATCCCAAGACCGGCGACGGGATGAAGCAGCTTCTGGTGCATGCCAAGGAATTGGAGGAAGCCCGCGAGGAAGCCTTCCACCACTACCATATCTATGAATTGGCCGGGGGTGCGCTGGAGATCGCGATCGTTCTGGCCTCGGTCGCCGTGGTGACGCAATTCGGTGCCCTGGCCATTGCCGCCACCGGCATCGGCGGCGTCGCGGCCGTGGTAGCCGCTGTGGTTGCCCTGGGTTTCCTTTGACCGCACCGCCGGGCGCCGCGATAACGGGCGGATGGCGATCCTGGACATCCACGACCTTTGCGCCGGTCTTCACGGCACGCAACGCCTGATCGGGATCGATCTGGGCAGTAAGACGATCGGCCTGGCGCTGTCGGACGTGCGCCGCCGGCTGGCCTCCCCTTACGCCAGCATCCGGCGGCGAAAGCTGAGCGAGAATGCCGCCGAAATCGGCGAGGCGGCGTTGCGGGAGGGTGCGTTCGGCCTGGTCGTCGGCTTGCCGCTGTCGATGGACGGGACGGCGGGACCGGCCGCCCAGGCGGCCCGCGACTGGACGCATGCGCTGACGGCCGCCATCGGCCTGCCGGCGGCCTTGTGGGATGAGCGCCTGTCGAGCGCCGCCGTCAATCGCGGGCTGATCCACGAAGCCGACCTGTCGCGTGGAAAGCGGGCCGCCGTCGTGGACCGGTCGGCCGCGGCGTGGATGCTGCAAGGGGCGCTGGACGCGGTGGCGGAGCGGGCGGCCGGAGGAAAGCGGGACTGAGGAGGGGGCGGGCTCGTGCCCGCCGCCGTGGCTCAGACGACCCGGAAGTTCTTGAACTGCCAGGGATCGGCCATGTCGATGTCTTCGGGGAACAGCCGGCCGCGACCTTCCAGCGGGGTCCAGTCGCTATAGGCGCCGATCATGTCGCCCAGATAGGGTTCCGCGACCGTCAGGACCGTCTCGTGGTCCACATGGTCCGCCTCTACGACCCCCGCCTTCGGGTTGCGGATGGCCCAGACCATGCCGCCCAGCACGGCCGCCGTCACCTGCAGGCTGGTCGCGTTATTGTACGGCGCTGCCGTCCGAGCCTGTTCGATCGACAGGCGGGAGCCATACCAGTACGTGCCCCGCGCATGGCCCATCAGCAGCACGCCCAACTCATCCACGCCGGAGCGGATCTCATCCATCATCAGGCGCTGCTTCGGCTGGATCTCCCAGTTGCGGCCGGCCAGTTCGTGGACCGACAGCACCGCGTCGTCGCAGGGGTGATAGGCGTAATGCACCGTCGGCCGATACGCGACCGTATCGCCGTCGCGCACCGTGTAGTAGTCGGCAATGGAGATCGACTCGTTATGCGTGATCAGGAACCCATGGATCGGCCCGGCCGCCGGGGTCCAGGTGCGCACGCGGGTCGAGGCGCCTGGGCGCATCAGGTAGATGGCTGCGCCGCACCCGAAGTCGTGGCGCCTGCCGTCGGCGGGCAGGGCCGCCTCATGCGAGCCCCAGCCGAGTTCGGCGGGCTGGCAGCCTTCGCCCACGAAGCCGTCGATCGACCAGGTGTTGACGAACTCGCCGGGCTTCTTGGCGAAGGACGCGGTCTGGGTATCGCGTTCGGCGATGTGGATCACCTTCACGCCAAGTTCGCGCGCCAGGGCGGCCCAGCCGGCCCGCGTCGCCGGGATGGTCGTCCGGACATCCGTATCGCGCGCCAGGTTCAGCAGCGCCTGCTTGACGAAGTGCGAGACCAGCCCGGGGTTCGCGCCATGCGTCAGGACGGCCGTCGGGCCCGCGCCGCCGGCGATCGCCAGCGCGCTTTCCCGCAGCGCGTAGTTGGACCGCTGCGACGGCGTCAGGGATGTGTCGGTGTAGCCGCCGGCCCAGGGCTCGACGCAGGTATCCAGATACAGCGCACCCCGGGCCTGGCAGAACACGATCAGCGCGACCGAGGAGACGTCGACGCTCAGGTTCAGCAGGAAGTCGCCGGCGCCCACCAGCGCGCCCAGCGTGTCCGCGTAGTTGTCGGGGGTGATCGGCTGGACGACGAAGCGCACGCCGAACGCCTCGGCCACGGCCTTGCCGCGGTCGTCGCCGGTGACGATCGTGATGCGGTCGGCCGGCATGTCGATATGCCGCAGGATCAGCGGCAGCACGCCCTGGCCAATGCTGCCGAAGCCGAGGATGACCAGGCGGCCACCGAAAGCGACGTGTTTCATGGTTCGGAGTCCTTTATCGGCAAAGTCCGGACACCCCGTTTGACGGAGCGCCGGCGTCAGTGGACGGAAATGACAGTCAGGCAGCCAGGCGTTCGTCGCCGCCGGAAGTCGTTTCGTCGGAAACCTCAACGATCCGCGCGCGGTCGAACCCGTTGAAGGCGGTGCGCAGGCAGCCGCCATAGGCGCCGAGCTGTCCGATCTCGATCCAGTCGCCTTCGGCGATGTCGGCCGGCAGGATGAACGGGCCGCGCATCACGTCCGCACTGTCGCAGGTCGGACCATAGAAGGTGAAAGACCTGGTTTCAGACGATACCACACTGTTCGGCCGGACCATGCGGACCGGATAGCGGAACCCAAGCGCGCCGGCATCCGACAGGCCGCCATAGACGCCGTCGTTGATGTACAACGCATCGCCGCGCCGCAGTTGCACCTGCACCACGACAGACCCCGCCGCGGCCACCAGGGCCCGCCCCGGTTCGGCCCATAGCCGAGCGTTCGGGAGGGCGAGGCGGTCGAAGCCGTCCTCGATCTCGGCGAAGATGGCGCCGAGGTCGGGCGGGTCCTGGTCCGGATAGGCGACGGGGAAGCCGCCGCCAACGTCGACGATGTCGATCGAGACGGCAGCGGAACGGATTGCCCGCGCCGTCAAGTCCAGCGCCGCGCGCCAGGCCAGCGGATCGAGGCATTGCGACCCGACATGGAAACTGACGCCCAGCCGCACGGCATGCGGACGCGCCGCGCGCAGCAGGGCGACCGCATCGTCCATCGCGGCGCCGAACTTCCCGGACAGGTCCAGGCGCGCGCCACCCTTGGGCAGCGCGAGGCGTACGACCAGGCCCAACTCACCGGCGACGCCGGTGGCTTCGGTCTCGATCAGGATCTTGTCCAGTTCCTCGCGCGTATCCAGCACGAAGTCGCGCACGTCGTGCCGCGCCCAGGCTTCGCGGATCGCGCCGCGGGCCTTGACCGGATGCATGAAATGGATGTCGGCGTCGGGGAACATGTCGCGCACCAGCCGGACCTCCTGGGCCGAGGCGCAGTCGAAATGCCGCACGCCGCCGGCATGCAGCGCACGCAGCATCGCGGGGTCGGGGTTGCACTTCACGGCGTACAGGACGTCGCCGGGAAACGCCTCCACGAACGCAGCCGCGGTGGCGGCAGCGGTCGTCGGACGCAGGCAGTGGACCGGCTCCTCCGGGCGGTCGGCCGCGATCACGGCGTCCACGGTGGGACGCTGCAGCGGAGCGGCGTTTTCAGGACGGAACGAGCGGCGGAGAGGCGAAACGGCTTGGCGGGTACGGAAGACGGCAGACATCGCGGAATCCTCGCGGACAGACGGGCGCATGCGATGCGCCCGAAACGGAACGTGGGATTTGAACGAAGCCGGCGCGCGCGAGCGCTGCGGGCGGGGTTCAGACGATGCTGGTGGTACTTCGCATCGCGTCACTGCGGTCAGACATAGGCGTGTTCCCTAACGACCCCGACCCACGGTTGGCCGGACCTATCGAAAAGGACGCGTTTACGTCGTTGCTGTGCCCTAGGGGTTGTCCCTTGGGGGGCTCGCGGCACGTGCGGATGCGTCATCGCCCCGGTGTTGAGGCGAGCCGCGTATATAGGGTCATTCCCTTCGGGATGTCATGCGTTTTTTGTCCCCCGGCCTGCGCTTATCGCATGTCATGGTTAACGCCGCTTAGTTGACCCCGCACAGGGAGAGGTATTCCCAGACCAGGGTGGCGGCGGCGAGGGCGGTGATCTCGGCATGGTCGTAAGCCGGGGCGACCTCGACGATATCCATGCCAACGAAACGAACTGTTCCCGATCTGCTTGCGCCGAGACCGCGCAGGATCGCCTGCGCTTGCCAGGAGGCGAGGCCGCCGATCTCCGGCGTGCCGGTGCCGGGCGCGAAGGCAGGGTCCAGGGCGTCGATGTCGAAACTCAGGTAGGTAGGCGCTTCACCAACGACCGACCGGATGCGTCCGACGACGGCGGCGGGGGTGGAGGCGTGAACGTCCTGGGCCGACAGGATCGTGACCCCCTGGGCGCGCGTCCAATCCGTGACGTCGTTCTGCGCGGGAGAGCGGACGCCGACCTGGATCATCCGCTTGGGATCGACCAGGCCTTCGTTGATCGCGTGATAGAACGGCGAGCCATGCGCGTAGGCCTGGCCGAAATTGTCCGGCCATGTATCGACATGCGCATCCACATGCAGCAGGGCAAGCGGCTGGCCGAGGCGCGTGCGCAGCGCGCGCAGCAGCGGCAGGGTGACGCCGTGTTCGCCGCCGAGGGCGATCAGGTGGCCGATGCCGGCGGCTTGTGCCTCGATGGCGGAGAGGCTGGCCTGGATGTCGCCCAGGGCAAGCTCAAAATCGCCGATGTCGGCCAGATCCAGGCGGGCCGGCTCGATCCGGTGCACCGGATGGTCGCCATCCGTCAGCATCCGGCTCGCGCGGCGGATCGCGGCGGGGCCTTCGCGCGTGCCCGGCCGGTTGGTGGTGCCGATGTCCATCGGGATGCCGGCGACGACGAAACGCGCGGACCGGTTCGTGTTGGCGACGCCCAGGAAGCTGGGCGGGACGGCATAGGTCGGGAGGCCGGCCATGGTCTCTTCCTGTGGTTGAGGAGCACGCCGCGCTTGTAGGCCACCGGCGCGTCTGATCAAATCACGGCAAGCAAATCGATGAACGGGATCGAAACCATGTTCCAAGACGCCGTGCGGGATGAGGCGGCGCTCCGTGCCGCCCTGGCCGAATGCGACATCGCGCCGATGCTGATGGTGCTGACGCAGCTCAGTGGCGACATGACGATCCTCGATGAGGTCGCGCCGCACATCCAGGGGGCCTGGAGCTTCATGGAAGCGGTGCCGGAGCACCTGAAGCAGAAGGTCCGCGACCGGCTTGTCGATGTGCTGAAGGACTACGCGGCGACGGGCCGGGAACCGCCCAGGGACCTGCCGGCGGACATGCTGCAGCGGATGATGAGCGCCGGGGTCGGGCAGACGGTGCCGGCCGATTACATCCCGCTGCTGGTCGAGGAGACGGACCTCAACGGCGATGACGCGCGCGCGGAACGCTGGCATCGCACGCCGGATGCGGCCACGCTGGCGCGCTATCCCGTCGCGATCATCGGCGCAGGGTTTTCCGGCCTGTGCATGGCCATCCGCCTGCGGCAGTTGGGCATCCCGTTCACCGTTTACGAAAAGAACCCGGACGTCGGCGGCACATGGCTGGAGAACCAATATCCCGGCTGCGCCGTGGATACGCCGAACCACTTCTATTCCTACTCGTTCTTTCCGAACCCGAACTGGACGCGCCATTTCTCCCGCCGGGACGAGTTGCTGGCCTATATCCGGTCGGTGACGGCGCATTTCGCGCTTCGGCCGCATATCCGGTTCAATACCGAAATCACCCGCGCCGTGTTCAATGAGGCTCAGGCGGCCTGGGTGCTGACCCTCTCGACCGGGGAAACGGTCGAGGCCAAGGTGCTGGTCAGCGCCGTCGGGCAGTTGAACCGGCCCTTCATCCCCGACATCGCGGGCATGGACCGGTTCGAGGGACCCGTGTTCCACACCGCACGCTGGGACGCCTCGGTGCCGTTGGCAGGAAAGCGGGTGGCGATCATCGGCACAGGGGCGTCGGCCATGCAGACCGGGCCGTCGATCGCGCCGGAGGTCGAGCGGCTGCTGGTGTTCCAGCGCACCCGTCATTGGGCCGCCTTCAATCCCAATTACCACAAGGAGGTGACGGCCGGGCAGAAATGGGCGATCGCGCATGTGCCCTATTTCGGCAAATGGATGCGGTTCCAGCTTTTCTGGGCTGGCTCCGACGGGTTCCACGCCACGCTGAAGGTGGATCCCGACTGGACCCAGCCCGAGACCTCTCTCAACGAAGCCAATTGGACCATGCGTCAGACCATGATCGACCATATCCGCTCGGAATTGGACGGTGACGAAGCCCTGATTGCAAAGGTGGTGCCGCCCTATCCCCCTTATGGCAAGCGGATGCTGCGGGACAACCATTGGTACAAGATGCTGAAGCGGCCAAACGTGGACCTGGTGACCGAAGGGATCGACCATATCGAGGCGGACGCGATCGTCACGCACGACGGTGCCCGGCACGCGGTTGACGTGATCATCCTGGCGACGGGGTTCACTGCGTCGAAAATGTTGTGGCCGATGGACATCCAAGGACGCAACGGCGAAACGATCCGCGGCCTGTGGGGCGACGACGACCCGCGCGCCCATCTGGGCATCACGGTGCCGGGGTTCCCGAACCTGTTCCTGACCTATGGCCCCAACACCAACCTGGCGCACGGGGGCAGCATCATTTTCCACAGCGAATGTCAGGTCCGTTACATCACCCAGGCGCTGGTCGACATGATCGAGAAGGGCCTGGACTCGATCGAGGTCCGACCGGAGGCGCATGACGACTACAACCGCCGTGTCGACGCGGCGCATCAGGGGATGGTCTGGGCGCATCCGGGGGTCACGAGCTGGTACAAGAACAAGGATAACCGGGTGACCGTGACCTCGCCCTGGACGTTGCTGGATTACTGGACGTTGACGCGCCGGTACCGGCCGGCGGAGTTCCTGGAGACGCAGGACGCCTGAAGTCACGTTTTCTCGGGGTTCGCCGTACGCCGGAAACTGGGCGCCGCCTCGCTCGTTTTGCTCCCATTGAACGCGTTGCCAATGGAAGCTGATGTCCGGTCATTTGAGGTTCGTGGCGCTGGTTGGCGCCTTTCTTTTGCAGAGCATCCTGATAAGGCCGGCACAGGCAGGAATCGTGGATACCGCGGCCCAGCGCGAGTACGCTAAAGTATTGAACCGGCTTCCGGCCGTGCCAGCCTCCCGCGTCGTGCGCATCGACCATTCGGGCCGCAAGGAGAAGGGGCGTGCGTCCTACTACGCTCGGCATTTCGCCAACCGGAAGATGGCAGACGGCCGGCCCCTGAACCCCAACGCCAACATCGCGGCCAGCAAGCAACTCCCCCTCGGGTCGGTGGCCAAGGTGACCAACCTGATGAACGGCAGGACCGTCACCGTGAAGGTCGAAGATCGAGGTCCCTATATCGTCGGCCGCGTCATCGACCTCGCACCCAAGGCTGCGCGGGCGTTGGGCATGCAGCAGGAAGGCGTGGTCCCGGTGGAGGTCGCGCCGATTACGGTGCCGAACCGGGATGGCGTGATCATGCTGGGCGCCGGTGCGGCCGATGCGTCACCGTCCGAGGTGCAGGACGCGTTGGAAACCACGGCCGCCTTGCGCGGCCTGCCGTCCCCGGCCCAGGAGGAAGCCAGCCGCTGAGCGGGCTTACCCCAGGACCCGTCCGGCGACGGCGTCCAGCTTGGCCGCCAGTACCTGGCTGCGCTGGCCGAGCGCCGTGATGATCGCGTTGTCCAGCGCCCGGTCGCAGCCGCAGGGGCACAGCTCCCGCGGCGTGCCCAGTTGGGGGACGACCTGCTTCACCAGCCCGCGCGCGTTGTCGGCGTTGCCCAGCAGCACCCGAACGACCGCCTCCACGGTCACGTGGTCATGGTCCGGATGCCAGCAGTCGAAATCCGTCACCATGGCAACGGTCGCGTAGCAAAGCTCCGCCTCCCGCGCCAGCTTGGCTTCCGGCATATTGGTCATGCCGATGACCGAGCAGCCCCAGGCGCGATAGAGCTCGCTTTCGGCCTTGGTGGAGAATTGTGGGCCTTCCATCACCAGATAGGTGCCGCCGCGCGTCACCGGCAGGCCCATCCCCTGGCAGGCGCCGAACAGGGCGTCCCCCAGCCGAGAGCAGACCGGATGGGCCATGGAGATATGGGCGACGACGCCTTCGCCGAAGAAGCTCTTCTCGCGGGCGAAGCTGCGGTCGATGAACTGGTCGACGATCACGAAATGGCCCGGTGGCAGGTCTTCGCGCAGGCTGCCCACGGCCGAGAGGGACAGGACGTCGGTGACGCCGGACCGCTTCAGGGCGTCGATATTGGCGCGGTAGTTCAGGTGGGTGGGGGAGGTCGGGTGACCGCGTCCGTGCCGGGGCAGGAAGACGCATTGGATGCCGGCCAGCCGGCCGAACAGCAGCTCATCCGACGGATCGCCCCAGGGGGTTTCGACCTTGCGCCAGGTTTTGTCCTCCAGCCCGTCGATGTCATAGAGGCCGGAGCCTCCGATGATGCCAAGGACGGGCTGGATCACGGTCAGTGCTCGACGTCCGCCCAGACCTTGCGCTTCACCGCATAAGTCAGGCCGGTCATCACCATCAGGAAGAGGATGACCCGCACGCCCATCTGCTTGCGTTCGGTCAGCTCCGGATTGGAGGCCCAGGCGAGGAAGGTGACGACGTCGTGCGCTTCCTGGGCCAGGTTGTTCGGGGTGCCGTCGGTGTAGTCGACGCTGCCGTCCTGCAGGGGCTGCGGCATCGCGATCTGATGGCCGGGGAACATTTTGTTGTAGTGCATCCCGTCCTGCATCTTGAATCCGGCCGGCGGGTTCGTGAAGCCGGTCAGGATGCCATAGACGTAATTGGCATGCCCTTCACGCGCATTGACGATCAGCGACAGGTCGGGGGGCAGGGCGCCGCCATTGGCAGCACGTGCGGCCTGGGGATTCGGGAAGGGCGAGCGGAACTCATCCGCGGGCGTCGCGGGGCCTTCCTTCGGATTGCCTTGGTCGTCCACGCCCTGCGGCACGGTCACCGCCGCTGCCACTGCCTTGATCTGCTCCGGCGACAGGCCGATGCCCGCCAGGTCGCGATAGTGCAGCATCTGCATGGAGTGGCAGTTGGAGCAGATCTGCGAATAGACCTGGAAGCCCCGTTGCGCGGCGGCGAGGTCGTAGGTGCCGAACAGGTTGTTGAAGCTCCAGTTCTCGTGCGGGAGCTGCTCTTCCTGGGCGTGGGCGGCCGGGACCATGGCCGCGGTGGCGAGCAGGCCGGCGGCGAACGCGCCGGCGATCAGGGAACGCAGCTTCGACATCACGCCTTCTCCATCGGCTTCGCGGCGGCGCTGGCCGGCAGGGGTCCGCCGCCACGCCCGATCACTGGCTTGCTGATGCTTTCGGGCAGCGGCAGCGGACGCTCCAGCTTGCCCAGCAGCGGCAGGATCACCAGGAAATGCGCGAAGTAGTACAGGGCTCCGATCCGGCTCAGGATCACGAAGATGCCTTCAGGCTTGTTCATGCCGCACCAGCCCAGCGTGACGAACGCAATGACCAGCAGCCAGACGAACTTGCGATACAGCGGGCGGAAGCGGGCGCTGCGCACCGGCGAGGTATCCAGCCAGGGCAGCACGAACAGCACCAGGATGGAGCCGAACATCATGCACACGCCCAGCAGCTTGTTCGGGACGGAGCGCAGGATCGCGTAGAACGGCAGGAAGTACCATTCGGGGACGATATCGGCGGGCGTCTGCAGCGGGTTGGCGGGGATGAAGTTGTTCGGGTCCCCCAACGCGTTCGGGAAGAAGAACACGAACGCGGCGAACACCATCAGGTAGACGCAGATCCCGACGCTGTCCTTGACCGTGTAGTACGGATGGAACGGCAGCGTGTCCTGCGGGGACTTCACGTCGATGCCCAGCGGGTTGTTCGAGCCGACGATGTGCAGCGCCGCGATGTGCAGGAAGATGACGCCTACCAGGACGAACGGCAGCAGGTAGTGCAGCGCGAAGAACCGGTTCAGCGTCGGGTTGTCGACCGAGAACCCGCCCCACAGCAGCGTCACGATCTTCGGCCCGATCCAGGGGAAGGCCGAGAACAGGTTGGTGATGACGGTGGCGCCCCAGTAGGACATCTGCCCCCAGGGCAGCACATAGCCCATGAAGGCGGTCGCCATCATCAGCAGAAGGATGACGACGCCCAGCATCCACAGCAGCTCACGCGGGGCCTTGTAGGACCCGTAATAGAGTCCGCGGAAGATGTGCACATAGGTGACGATGAAGAACATCGACGCGCCGTTCTGGTGCACGTAGCGCAGCAGCCAGCCGTAGTTCACGTCGCGCATGATGTGCTGGACGGAGGCGAAGGCCAGCTGCGTGTTCGGCTGGTAGTTCATCGCCAGGAAGATGCCGGTGGCGATCATGATCAGCAGATTGACCATCGCCAGCGCGCCGAAGTTCCAGAAGTAGTTGAAGTTCTTCGGCGTCGGGAAGACGCCGTACTCCTTCTGCATCATCGTGATGACGGGCAACCGCGTGTCGATCCAGTTCAGCACCGGATTGGCGATTTCGCTCTTGTGCAGACCAGCCATGTCTCAGCTTCCTGTGCGTCTCGGAACGGTCTCAACCGACCTTGATCTTGGTATCGGATTCGAACGCGTACGGCGGCACGTACAGGTTCAGCGGCGCCGGGCCGTGTCGGACACGCCCGGAGGTGTCGTACTGGCTGCCATGGCATGGGCAGAACCAACCGCCCCATTCGCCACGCGGATCGGAGGGCTTGTTGCCCAGCGGCACGCAGCCCAGATGGGTGCAGATGCCGATCAGCACGATCCATTGCGAATGACCCGCCTTGACCCGTGCCGAGTCGGCCTGCGGCTCGATCAGGTCGCCCAGCTTCACGTCCTCGGCCGCCTTGATCTCCGTCGGGGTGCGGTAGCGGACGAAGATCGGCTTGCCTTGCCAGACGATGGTGATGCCCGACCCTTCCTGGATTGGCGTCAGGTCGACCTCGACCGACGACAGCGCCAGCACGTCCTTGGACGGGTTCATCGAGTCGATGAACGGCCAGGCGATCGCACCGACACCGATCGCGGCGCCGGCGGCGGTGACGAGGGAAAGGAAATCGCGTTTGGAAGGGTCGGTCGGGGTGTGATGAACAACGGCGGCAGTCGAGTCGGCCATACTTTCCCTCACAGTGCCATAGACGGCTCGGACCTCTTTGTATCCGATCGCGAGCCAACCCGTCGATCGACCCGGAGAGCAGCCGTGTCGAGCGCCGTCGCGTCACAGGACAGGGATCGCCACGCCGATCTGGCGGCAGGGTGGCCCGTCTGCAACACTCCGACGCCAGGGGGTTACCCCGAGGATTGCCCAGGAACAAGCCCAAATGACCGAAAATCTTTCCAAAAGGCCATATGACGGTTCCGATGCGGCGGCTTATGTTGCATTGAAGCCAGAGGCGCGTACTTGGTTTGAATCCTTGCGCGACCGCATTTGCGCCGCGTTCGAGGCGATCGAGGACGACCATGGCGGAGACCGGCCCGCCGGCCGTTTCCGGCGGACGTCCTGGCGGCGCCCGACCGAGGATGGCTCCGACGGCGGCGGCGGCGTCATGAGCATCATGCATGGACGGGTGTTCGAGAAAGTCGGCGTCAACGTCTCCACCGTCTCGGGGGTGTTCAGCCCGGATTTCCGTGCGCAGATCCCCGGCGCCGAACAGGACCCGCGCTTCTGGGCAAGCGGCATCAGCCTGGTCGCCCATATGCGCAGCCCCAAGGTGCCTGCGGCGCACTTCAACACGCGGATGATCGTCACCACCCGCGGCTGGTTCGGCGGGGGCGGCGACCTGACGCCCATGCGGTTGGAGACGGGATCCGCCCGGGCGGACGCGGCCGACTTCCATACAGCGTTCAAGACCGCCTGCGATCGCCACGACCCTGACTATTACCCGCGGTTCAAGGAATGGTGCGACCGGTACTTCTACCTGCCCCACCGCGACGAACCGCGCGGCGCGGGCGGGATTTTCTATGACCACCATGCCTCGGGCGACGCCCGGGCGGACTTCGCGTTCACCCGCGATGTCGGGGCAGCGTTCCTGGATGCCTATCCGCGCATCGTCCGCCGGCGCATGCACGAGCCTTGGACCCAGGCGGACCGGGAACACCAACTGATCCGCCGCGGCCGCTATGTCGAGTTCAACCTGCTTTACGACCGGGGCACGCTGTTCGGCCTGAAGACCGGCGGGAACGTGGAGGCGATCCTGATGTCGCTGCCCCCCGAGGTCCGTTGGCCCTAAGGGGGCATGGGCCGGGGACGGGCGCCACCCGTTATTTTTTATTGTAACGTTCGATCGCCTCGGCGATCAGGCGCCGAGCCTCGGCAGCGTTGCCCCAGCCGAGGACCTTGACCCATTTGCCAGGCTCCAGGTCCTTGTAGTGCTCGAAGAAATGTTGGATCTGCTCGATCGTGATCTTCGGCAGGTCCGTATAGTCACGCACATTGACATAGCGCTGCGTCAGCTTCGGCGACGGCACGGCGATGATCTTCTCGTCCCCCCCGCCGTCGTCCTCCATCTTCAACACGCCGACCGGCCGCACATTGATGACCGCGCCGGGAACGATCGGCCGTGTGTTGGCGACCAGCACGTCGATCGGGTCGCCATCGTCGGACAGCGTATGCGGAACGAAGCCGTAATTCCCGGGGTAGCGCATCGGCGTGTAGAGGAACCGGTCGACCACCAGCGTGCCGGCTTCCTTGTCCATTTCGTACTTGATGGGTTCGCCTCCGATGGCGACTTCCACGATCACGTTGACGTCTTCCGGGGGATTTTTGCCGATCGAGACGGCGTCGATACGCATTCCAGGGCTCCTTCTTCGCAGCCGCACATAACCAAGTGCCGCTGGGACATCAATCGAACATTCTGGGAGTCAAGGAATACCCCTTTAACTCAACGTATTGCCGCATCTTTTTGCCACGATTTGTGATAAAGGCGGTCCATCAACCTGACGGGATGCGTGAATGTCGGGAAAATGGGCGCATCGTCTCGCGTGGCCGTGTCTTCCGCTCCTCCTGTCCCTGGCGGCGTGCGGTTCCGGCGGCGGCGCCAATCTCGGCCAACGCGCCCAGATCGAATGTGCCCCTTTCGCACGGGCGCTCACCGGAGTCTCCCTGACCGGAGACGCCGCTGACTGGTGGCTTCAGGCCCGGGGCCTTTACGACCGAAGCGACACCCCCGCGGTCGGCAGCATCCTCGTCCTGCGCCGGTCTCGCCGTCTGCCCGAAGGCCATGTCGCGGTCGTTTCCGAGGTATTGTCGGCACGGCAGATCACGGTCACGCAGGCGAACTGGGTGCATGGCCGGGTGACCCAGGACCAACTGGTGGAGGATGTCTCCGGTGCGGGAGACTGGAGCTTGGTCCGGGTTTGGTGGCCGCCGGCCGGGCAAATGGGCGTGACTGACTATCCGACCTTCGGTTTCATCAGGCCCGACCGTCCGGCGGGACATGACCGCCTGATCGCGATGACGCCGGCGGCGATCCGCCTGGCGGAGCAGGGATGGTAGACGCACGCCCGACCGGAGTAGGGTCATTTCGATGAATCCCGCCGAATACGCACTGCCCTGATGACGCGCCGCTCCTGGCTCTGGATCCCCGCCATCCTCGTCGTCGCGGGCATCGGCTATCTCGCCTGGAGCAAGCTCCAGCCCCCTGGACTTCCACCCGGCATCGCATCCGGCAACGGTCGGACCGAAGCGACCGAGATCGACATCGCCGCCAAGATCGCCGGGCGCATCAAGGACATCACCGTGGACGAAGGCGACTTCGTCACCCAGGGCGAGGTCCTTGCTCACATGGACACGGCGACGCTGGATGCGCAGAAGCGGGAGGCAGAGGCGCAACTGCAGCGCGCGATCATCGCCGTTTCGACCGCGCAGGCGCTGCTGAACCAGCGCAATGCGGAGCGGACCGCGGCGCTTGCCGTGGTCGACCAGCGAAACGCGGACGTGGATGCGGCGGACCGGCGCCTCGCGCGGTCACAGGAGCTGGCGCCGCGGGCGGCCGTGCCGATGCAGACGCTGGACGATGACCGCGCCCGCTCACTCGCCGCCAAGGCGGCGGTGGCGGCGGCCCAGGCGCAGGCGGCGGCGAGCGAGGCGGCGATCGGCGCGGCGCAGTCGCAGGTGATCGACGCCAAGGCGGCCGTGGACGCCGCGCGTGCCAGTATCGAACGCATCCAGGCCGATATCGACGACAGCACCCTGACGGCCCCGCGCGACGGACGGGTGCAGTACCGGGTCGCCCAGCCCGGCGAGGTGCTATCGGCCGGCGGGCGGGTGCTCAACATGATCGATCTGAGCGACGTCTACATGACCTTCTATCTGCCGACAGCCGAGGCAGGGCTGGTCGCGATCGGAGCCGAGGCCCGGATCGTGCTGGACGCCGCGCCGCGATATGTCATCCCGGCGAGCATCTCATTCGTCTCGGACGTGGCGCAATTCACCCCCAAGACGGTAGAGACCGAGGAGGAGCGGCAGAAGCTGATGTTCCGCATCAAGGCTCGAATCCCGCCCGAGTTGCTGCGTAAATACATTAAGCAGGTGAAGACCGGCCTGCCGGGCGTCGTCTACGTCAAGCTGCGGCGGGACGCGCAATGGCCGGGCACGCTCACCGGGACGCTGGTGCGGTAGTGGAGACGGGCCCGGCCGATGTGAAACCGGCGGACGTCACGCCGGTCGCTCGCCTGGCTGATGTCCGCCTTGCCTACCACAAGACCGTGGCCCTTGACGGGCTGACGCTCGATATCCCCGCGGGGCGGATGGTCGGGTTGATCGGACCGGACGGCGTGGGCAAATCCAGCCTGCTGTCGCTGGTGGCAGGCGCGCACGCGATCCAGACCGGGCGCGTCGAGGTGCTGGGCGGGGACATGGCCAGTGCCGAACATCGCCGCCGCACCTGCCCGCGCATCGCCTACATGCCGCAGGGACTGGGCAAAAACCTCTATCCAACGCTCTCGGTA
>NZ_DASZTJ010000092.1:0-7066 GCF_035548235.1 Rhodopila sp. | reverse complement strand
CGTCATGCGCAATAGCGTTGAGAAGTCTTTCCAGCGCGCCTCGTTCAGCGAGTGGATCCCGGTGAAGACGTCCTCACCATAGGTGCCGGTGTGTTCGTCGCCCCGCCAGGTATCCACGGCATAGCAGCGCGTATTGAGCCGCAGCCTCTCCACCGTTTGGCAGAAAGCACCGTATGAAGCGCCCCAATGCGTGCCGAGTTCGACCACCAAACGCGGCCGCAGTATCCTAACGATCCAGAACGCAAAAGGAATATGCTCAAGCCACGCGCTTTGCGCCAGATACTCGGGCCGCCAGTCTATCTCATCCTCGATACACAATGCATCAACAGCTCGATCCCGGGCGACACTGCCGGGTTCGGCGCTGTCCGGACCTGTACCCACCGTCAAGTCGAATCTCCTTCCCCGCACTCGCCGAGGAATGTCCCGGAACACATTGAAAATGGAGGCGTGGCCGCGTTGTCCATCTTGGACCGGCAAACCTGAGTTAGGGGATCAACAAAAGGAAGACAACACCGCAGTAGCGGTCGAACGGCGATCGGTAATGGGACGGTTGAGAGACGAGTGGCGCGGACGAACGTTTGCTTCCTCCCCTTCTTCGCAGACCCAACAGAAAGTATTTCTATATCGGAAACCAGGATCGACCGTACACGCATGAAGCGTGACATCATAGAAATCATAGGAAGGGCAATCGGCATTACAGATTGTTGCGATCTGCGTCGGTGCTGCAGATTTCCTCGTTCGGCGTCGAGATCCGCACGGCGCCGCCAGGTCCACGTCGGACATGGCTGATCCCGACCAGATGCTCCAATGTTTCGAGGCTGACCAGCCGATCGACCGATCCGGTCTCGACCGGCAATCCCACCCCGCCCCACTGCCCGAATGAAACACGGCTTGACTCATATGCTGCCTGAGCAAACCGTGTTGCTTCACGACTCATATCGCCGCCGATTACACTCTTCGCGCACTGCCGTGGAAGATATGATCCATATTCTTCGCCACACGCAACGTTCTGGACGTCCAAGCTCGCACAATAACGCGAAGGGAACAAATATCGATGATAATGCTCATGTTCGATGACCCCGGGCGTCCCCGAGACAAAACGCTCGCCAGTAAACGGCAGGGGGTCTTTGGGCGAAGGAAATTGCAGCTGCGACGGCGGACTAGTCATAATGCAATGTGAGGTTTTGACCTAAAAAACATGCCAACTGCCTTGTGTATTAGAAGCATCATCGGAACTAAATACCGGCCTGGACGGTGTCAAGGCACTCTTTCTTGCAGCGCAGCATCAGGTCATTGTTTAGGGGTTGACCTACCATTAAGGAGCGCACACCTTTTTTGGTGATGAGTGCAACGCCGTGAAACGTCACTTTCTCGTGGGCCGGCTCGCATCGGGGCCGCCGCCCCTCCCCCCTGGCCTGGACGCCCGTTCCGCCGCCGTTCTGCGCGAAATCGTCGAGCAATACGTCGCCACCGGCGAACCCGTCGGCAGCCGCACCCTCGCCCGCCGCCTGCCGATGACGCTTTCCCCGGCCACGATCCGCAACGTCATGGCCGACCTCACGGAAGCCGGCCTCCTGTTCGCCCCCCACACCTCCGCCGGCCGGCTCCCCACCGACCAGGGCCTGCGTCTCTTCGTCGACGGGCTGCTCAATTTCGGCGAACTCTCGGAAGACGAACGCGAATCCATCTCCGCCGCGCTGGCCGCCGCCGGCCGCAGCCTGGAGGATACGCTGGCCGAAGCCTCCTCCTTGCTGTCCGGCTTGTCCGCCGCCGCCGGCCTCGTCCTCGCCCCCAAGTCCGAGGGCTCGGTCCGCCATATCGAGTTCGTCCCCCTCGGCCCCGGCCGCGCGCTGGTCGTCCTGGTCAACAGCGACGGCCAGGTGGAAAACCGTGTCATCGAAACCCCCGCCGGCCTGCCGCCCGCGGCCCTGCAGCAGGCTGGCAACTACCTCAATGCCCGGCTTTCCGGCCGTTCCCTCGCCGAACTGCGCCGAGCGGTGACCGAGGAAATGGCGGCGAATCGGACCGAACTGGATGCGCTGTCGACACAGGTCGTCGCCGCCGGCCTCGCCACCTGGACCGGCGAGGGCCGCACCGGCAGCCTCATCGTGCGTGGCCAGGCTCGGCTGCTCTCCGACGTCACCCAGATCGAGCGGCTGACCGCCATCCAGTCGCTGTTCGAGCGGCTGGAAGCCCAGGAAACCATGCTCCGCCTGCTGGAACTGGCCGAACAGTCGGACGGCGTGCGCATCTTCATCGGCGCCGAAAGCGGGGTGTTCAACACCTCCGGCGTCTCGATGATCGTCGCCCCGGCCCGCAGCGAGGGCGGACGCATCGTCGGCGCCATCGGCGTCATCGGTCCAAGCCGGATCAACTATGGTCGGATCATCCCCGTCGTCGACTATACCGCGCGGGTGATCGGGCAATTGCTGGGCTGACCGGCCGGCGCTAGGAACGCTCCCGCAGCCGAAGGAGCACGTTCATGACCCGCAGCTACCGCATCGCCTCCGTCCCCGCCGACGGCATCGGGCCGGAAGTCATCGCCGCGGGGCTGGAAGTGCTGGACGCCGTCGCCTCCAGGGACGGCGGCTTCACTCTTAATATAGACCACTACGGCTGGGGGTCGGACTGGTACCGCAAGCACGGCGTGTTCATGCCGCCGGACGGGCTGGCCTGGCTGCGCACGGCGGATGCGATCTATTTCGGCGCCGTGGGCGATCCGAACGTGCCCGACCACGTGTCGCTCTGGGGCCTTCGGCTGCAGATCTGCCAGGGGTTCGACCAGTACGCGAATGTCCGGCCGACCCGGATCCTACCCGGCGTCACCTCCCCGCTGCGCGATGTCGGCCCCGGCGACCTGGACTGGGTGATCGTGCGGGAGAACTCGGAAGGCGAGTACGCCGGCCAGGGCGGCCGCACCCATCGCGGCCTGCCCGAGGAAGTGGCGACCGAGACGGCGATCTTCACCCGCCGCGGCGTCGAACGCATCATGCGCTACGCCTTCCAGCTTGCGCAGTCCCGGCCGCGCAAGCACCTGACGGTGGTGACCAAGTCGAACGCCCAGCGCCACGGCATGGTGTTCTGGGACGAGATCGCCGGCCTCGTCAGTCATGATTTCCCGGACGTGACCTGGGACAAGGAACTGGTGGACGCGATGACCATGCGCATGGTCCGCAAGCCCCAGACCGTCGACACCGTCGTCGCCACCAACCTGCACGCCGACATCCTCTCCGACCTCGCCGCCGCCCTGGCCGGCTCGCTGGGCATCGCGCCCACCGGCAACATCGATCCCGAACGCCGGGCGCCGTCGATGTTCGAGCCGATCCATGGCAGCGCGTTCGACATCACCGGCAAGGGGATCGCCAACCCGGTCGCCACCTTCTGGACCGGCGCGATGATGCTGGAGCATTTGGGGGAAAAACCGGCCGCCGACCTGCTGATGCGCGCGGTGGAGCAGGTCTGCGCCGCCGGCATCCTGTCGCCCGACCTGGGCGGCAAGGCGACGACGAAAGAGGTCACCGCCGCCGTCGTCGAAGCCGTCCGGGGCATGAACCGCTAAAGCGCGATGACCGTAGGCGGAATCGCCGCAGGTCTGAATCGCGCGATTCAACAAAACCCTGAAGCATGATGTGAGCCCATCCTGCTTCAGGTCTTCCGCTCCGCATTGATCCTGCGCAACCGGATCGGCGCGTTTCGTGCATGGCGGCCACGCGACCGCGTTGTTCCGCTGGGTTTCCAGCGGCCTATAAACGCGGCGTCGTCCCCGTTCGGAGTGGATCCATGACCGTCGCCCCTGCCAGCAACAAGATCCCCGCCACGCTGATCCCCGGCGACGGGATCGGCCCCGAGATCGTCGCCGCCACGATGAAGGTGCTCGACGCGCTGGGCGCACCGTTCGACTGGGACGTGCAGCAGGGCGGCATGGCCGGGGTCGAAGCGGCCGGCGACCCGCTGCCGAAAGCGACCCTGGACAGCATCCGCCGCACCGGCCTGGCCCTGAAAGGGCCGCTAAGCACGCCGCTGGGCGGCGGCTACCGCTCCGCCACCGTGCGCATGCGCGAGGAGTTCCAACTCTACGCCAATCTCCGCCCCGCCAAGACCCTGACGCCCGGCGGCCGGTACGAAGACATCGACCTGATCCTGGTGCGGGAAAACCTGGAAGGCCTCTATGTCGGGTTCGAGCACTACATCCCGATCGGCAGCGACCCGCACGCGGTGGCGGTGTCCTCGGGCGTCAATACCCGCGAAGGGTCTCGCCGCATCGTCCGCTATGCGTTCGAGCATGCGGTCAAGCTGGGCCGCAAGAAGGTGACGCTGGTGCACAAGGCGAACGTGCTGAAGGCGCTGACCGGCATTTTCCTGGAGGCTGGCCGGGAGGTGGCCAAGGAATACGAAGGCCGGGTCGCCTGCGACGACCGGATCGTCGACGCCTGCGCGATGCAGCTGGTGCTGAACCCGTATCAGTTCGACGTGATCGTCACCACCAACCTGTTCGGCGACATTCTCTCGGACCTGATCGCCGGCCTGGTCGGCGGCCTGGGTGCCGCGCCGGGGGCCAATATCGGCGATAAGGCCGCGCTGTTCGAGGCCGTGCACGGATCAGCCCCCGACATCGCCGGCAAGGGCCTGGCGAACCCGACCGCGATCCTGCTCGCAGCGGCGATGATGCTGGACCATGTCGGCCTGCAAAACCACGCCACGGCGCTGCGGAAGGGGATCGACACGGTGCTGAACGTGGACAAGGTCCGCACCGGCGACCTGGGCGGGACGGCATCGACCGACAGCTACGCCGCCGCCCTGGCGCAGAAGGTGGCGTCTTACCGGGCGTAGCAGGGGACGCCGCCTCGCGCGGCATCCCTCCTGCCTGCCCTCAAACCCGGGCCAGCCGCGGGATCGCAGCCCAGAACTGGGTCCCCGTCTGCCGCAACGGTTGCATGCGAGACGAAATCTCTGCCATGTGCGTCCATGGCAGGATGAACAGGTCGTCCGGCGGATCATCCAGTAACGTCTCACACGACACCACGGGCACGCGCGAACCCGGCAGCAATCGGCCCTGCTTGTCGGGATCCGCATCGGCCACGCAGGCGATCTCGTTCGCCGTCACCCCGCACAGGTTCAGCAGCGTCGCCCCCCGCGCCGCTGCGCCATAAGCCACGACACGCCGTCCGGCCTCGGCGCGCAGGCGGATGAAGCGGGACACCTCCTCCCGCGCCGTCGCCACCCGGTCGTTGAAGTCCGCATAGAAATCCTGCTGGTGCAGCCGCGCGTTCGCCTCCGCCTGGCGCACCGCCTTCAGCCCCGGCCGAGCGCCGTGGGTGCTGACGGCATGACAAGCGTAGATGCGCAGGGAGCCGCCGTGATCGGTCAGCCGCTCCGCGTCGAACACGCGCAGCGCGACGGAGCGCAGGATGCGCTCCACCACCTGCAGCGACAGATAGGCATATGTGTCGTGCCGGAACGCGTCGAACTGCAGCCGCTGCACCAGCGACTGCAGATGCGGCACCTCCAGCACCAGCACCCCGTTCGGCCGCAGGATGCCGGCGAACCCGGCAGCGAAATCGAACAGGTCCGGCACGTGCGGCAGCACGTTGTTGGCCACCACCAGGTCGGCGCGGCCGTGACGCACCGCGATCTCCATGGCGGTTTCGGCGCAGAAGTAACCGGTCTCGGTCGGCACGCCCAGTTCATTGGCGACCGAGGCCGGCGTCGCCGCCGCCTCGATCCCCAGCACCGGCACCGAGGCCGCCTGGAAATGCCGCAGCAGATAGCCGTCGTTGGAGCCGATCTCGATCACCAGCGAATCCGCGTCCAGCGACAGGCGATGGCACATCGTCTCGGCGAAGCGGCGGGCATGCTCGACCGCGGTGGGGGAGCGCGACGACAGGAACGGCGCGGGCGGCGTCAGCACCGCCGGCGCGGCCACATCGGGAATCTGCACCAGCATGCAGCTTTCGCAGATCCGGGCGTGCAGCGGAAACGACTGGTCCGGCTCATCGGCCGTGACGGTGCGGTTGGACAGGGGCACGCGCCCCAGGTCCAACAGCGACTGGTGCAGACGCGCCCCGCACAGCCGGCAGGACGGTTCGGCCGCGCCATGCGGCACGTCACCGAACAGGGGCGGAGCGATCAGGCTGCTGAGCATGGGCGGTTCTTCGCGGACAGGATCATGGCAGTGGACAGGCCTTTCCCGGATCGGGAAGCCAGGGAATGGTCCATCCTGTCCACTGAACCTGACGCTCGCGCGCTTTTCGCCGACGCAGAATGCGTCACGCGGGTTAAGGAATCGTTATCGACGCGGCGGAATCATTCCGCCACCCGGCGTGACCCGGTCCGGCCGCAGATCCTCGGTCCACGAGACCTGCCCGAAATCCCAATCGATCCCCAGCAGCGCGGCCGGACGCACCGAGGCCGTCGCGATCGCCTCCGCCGCGTCGGCCAGCCCCCAGGCAACGAGGTTGCGCACCGCCTGGTCCAGCCGCAACGCCGATCCGGCCAGCGTCGTGGTCCCCGGCACCCGGACCGACCCGTCGGCGGCATGCTCGATCGTCATGCCGGCGAACCGATACAGCCCCGGCGGCGCGGCGGCCGCGGCCGTGGCGTCGGTCACCAGGATCGACCGCCCAGGCCCTTTCGCCCGCAGCATGACTTTCAGCGCATGCGGCGGCACATGGATCCCGTCGGCGATGAAACTGGCCGACATCCGGTCCTCGGCGAGTTGCGCCATCAGCGGATTGAGGAATTTCGGCTGAGGCTGCGGCAGCGCGTTGCCCAGGTGCGTGCTCAGGCAGACCCCTGCCGCGGCCGCCTGCCGCACCTGGTCCAATCCGGCGGCGCTGTGCCCCATGGCGACCACGATCCCCGCCTGCCGCGCCCAATCCACAACCTGCCCGGCCCCCGCCCGCTCGGGTGCCAGGGTCAGCAGCAGGACCGGACGGCGAAGGCCACGTGTCAGGCGTTCCAGCAACGCGGGATCGGGCGGGACCATCGCCGCCGGCGGATGGCAGCCGGCATAGCCGGATGCCGGATTGAGGAACGGCCCTTCCAGGTGGAACCCCGGCACCATCAC
>NZ_DASZTJ010000091.1:0-2577 GCF_035548235.1 Rhodopila sp. | reverse complement strand
CGGCGCGCACGATCTCGGCGATGAAGGCGGCAGCGTAGATCGATAGGCCGGCCCACAGCGCCACCAGTTCCGGAACCACCTGAACGCCGCCGGCGATGTTGAAGCCCCGCAGCTCCGGCAGCTCGACGTGGTCGCTGCCGGTCAGGAAAAGTGCGACCGCCAGGGGCAGCAGCAGCAGCGCCTTCGGACCCGCCCGGGTCATGCGCCAGACGAGCGGTATGGCGAGGCACAGCAGAAACGACAAAGGCCAAAGCCAGGCCGCGAGATCGTTGGCGATGAAATCGGGCAGGTAGAGGCCGCGTATATTCAGCAGTGCGCCACCTGGCAGGACGATGCTCTGCCGCGGACCCGGCAGGGTCTGCAGAACCGAGATGTACCAGAACACGATCTGCAGCAGTTGCGGCGTGTTGCGCACCAACTCGATGAACACCAGCGCCAGGTTCCGCACCAGCCAGTTGGCGGATAGCCGCATGATGCCTACGAGCAGACCCAGCAGGGTGGCGGCGACGATGCTCAGCGCCGAGACCAGCAAGGTATTCAGCACGCAGACCAGCAGGGCGCGGGCGTATGTGTCCCCGACGCTCCAGGGGATCAGGTGGAACGGGATGTCGAAATTGGTCGGGCTGGCCAGGAAACCGAAGCTCAGACCGTCACGTCGTTGCAGGAAGTTCCCCGCGGCGTCCGACCCGATCAGCCAGACGACCAGCGCCAGCCCGCCCAGCCCGACCCATTGGGCGATCCGAGCGCGGCGGGAGGGTATCCGGACCAACGCGAGCGGTCACTTCCAACTGGGCGTCGTCATCAGTCCGCCCTTGGAATAAAGGGCGTTCATGCCCGGCGGCAGGCCCAGCCCCTTGCTGCCGAACGTGGCATCGTAGACCTCGCCATAATTGCCGATGTCCTTGGCGATCCGGTAGGCCCAACCGTCGTCGACGCCGAGAAGCTTGCCGAAACCGCCGTCCAGACCCAGGTAGCGCCGCATTTCCGGGTCCTTGGTCGACCCCTTGATCTGGTCGACGTTCTCCCGGGTCACGCCCAGGATTTCGCCTTCGACCATGGCGTAGTGAACCCATTTCACCAGCCGGGACCAACCCTGATCGCCAAGCCGGGTGAACGAGCCGAGCGGTTGCAGGCCACCGATCGTTTCAGGCAGGAACATCCAGTCGCCCGGCTTCTTCATGGTGGACCGGGCGGCGGCGACCGATCCGCCATCGTCGGTATAACCGTCGCAGCGGCCGGCATCGGCGGCGGCGAAGGCCTCCTCGGGCTTGTCGAACAGCAGCGTGTTGATCTTGATGTTGTTGATCCGGTTGTAATCGGCGATGTTGGTTTCCAGGGTCGTTCCGGTCAGCACGCAGATCGTGGCACCGTTCAGGTCCTTGGTGTGCGCGACTCCCAGGCTCCTGCGCACCATGAAGGTCTGCGCCGTGTAGAAATTGGTCGCCGGCTCATCCAGGCCCAGTTGCGTATTGCGAATGAATGTCTGTTCCGAATCCCGGAGCAGCACGTCGATCTCGCCAGATTGCAGGACCGAGAACCGCACCTTGGACGTCGTGCCGACGAATTTCACCTTGGTGGGCGATCCCAGCAGCGCGTCGGCGATCGCGCGGCAATAGGCGATGTCGAGCCCCTGCCATTCGCCCTTGGAATCCTGGTAGGCATAGCCCGGAATGCCGGTGTCGACCCCGCAGATCAACTGGTCTCGTTTTTTGATCGCCTCCATCGTCGGGCTTTTCAGCTCGGCTTGGGCGTGGGCACCCGAGGCGCCCCCTGCCGCAAAGCCCAGGGCGAGGCCTAAGGCGGCCAAAACGGCAAAGGTCCGTGACATGCTTCCCCTCCGGTTCAAGGCAAGGCGCGATGCCGCGACTGTATCGAGGTTATCCGGACGAGGTAAACGGGCCATAGCGCGATGCCGGCAAGAAACGTCCGAGGATCGTCTCCGCGAAGGTCGATGTCCCCTTGCATCGTCGTGCCCGGCAGCGGCAAATCCGTCCGGAGGCCATCTGACCCAGAGGTGCACGTGCTATCCGTCTATCGAGTCCACACGGCGCTATTCGCTCTCCTGGCTCTGTCGGCAATGGCGCACGCGGCACCGCCCCCCTCGACAGAGACGCCCGCCGCATCTGAAACGCCCGCCGCCATCTGCAAGCGGCTGAAGACCGACGACAGGCAGCGACCCATTCCGGAATCCCTGGTTCCCGCCGTCAATGCCGCATTCGGCACGCGTCTGCCCGCCCATATCGCTGTCGGCACGACCGTCTATCGCTGCGCCGACGGTCATGTCCTGGTCTGTACCGCAGGCGCGAATATACCGTGCGGCAAGGCCAACACCAGCCGTACGCCGGGACCTGGACCGCGCGACTGGTGTCGGAACAATCCCAACGCCGACTTCATTCCCGCCGTGGCCACGGGTCACGACACGATCTACGCGTGGGCTTGCAAGGACGGCCATCCGCGCATCATTCGCCAAATGGAACAGGTCGACCGGCGTGGCTTCATGTCCCGGTACTGGAAGATCGTGCGCTAAACCCGTCCCGGAGGTCCGGACATGCAAATGGGGTTGCAGGAATTTGGGAC
>NZ_DASZTJ010000090.1:0-11437 GCF_035548235.1 Rhodopila sp. | reverse complement strand
GCCTGCTGGAAGCGGTCGCCTTGTCCACCGAAGCCGATTTCCGCGATCCGCGCGCCGACCGCGTCTCGCTGCTGACCATGCACGCGGCCAAGGGGCTGGAGTTCCCGGTCGTGTTCGTGGTGGGCCTGGAAGCCGGGCTGGTGCCGTTCTCCTGGGGCGCTGCGTCGGAAGACGACGGGCAGGCCGCCGCCGAGGAGCGCCGCCTGTTCTATGTGGCGATGACCAGGGCGAAGGACCGCTTGTTCCTGTCGCGGACCCAGGAACGGATGTGGCGCGGGGCGATGCGCACCTTGCCGCCGTCGCCGTTCATCGCCGACATCGCCGCCGACCTCGTGACGCTGTCCGGCGTCACCGGCCGCAAGCAGAAGCGGGTGCGGCAACTGACCCTGTTTTGACCACCCCCGCGTCAGCCGGTCCAATCCGGGATCAGGTGAAACGAGGCATCACCTTGGTCGTGTACGCCTCGATCGACTGCATCAGCTTCGCGTGCGGGATCAGCCCGTTATAGGTGTAGCAGAACACCCAATCCACAGGCTGGCGCTTCATGTTCGCCTCCAGCCCGCGGATCACCGTGTCGACCGTGCCGGCCAGGATGTAGCCTTGGCGCACCCCCTCCTCCGGCGTCAGGTAGGTGCCCGTCTTCGGGTCCTGCATCCCTTTGCGGAACCCGAACGGTTCGAACCACGCCCGCCCGGTGAACTGGCCGGAGTTGCGCCACAGTTCCAGCGCCTCCTCATCGCTGTCGGCGATGATGACGTCGCGCAGCAGCCCGGTCCCGGCGCCGCGCGGACGGCCGGAGACCTCGGCGTAAACGTCGTACAGATGGTCCTCGTACACCGGCAGCATCGCCGGCAGGATGGCGGTCACGTTCTCCTTCGCCGCCCAGCGGATCGAGTTCTCCGACGACGCGAACGGCAGGAACAGCGGCGGGTGCGGCTTCTGCAACGGTTTGGGCACGACGCCCACGGATGTCAGGATGCCGTTCTCGACGCCCTTGCCGTATTTTTCCGTGGTCTCCAGCGTCCAGGGCGTCTTGCCGGCGGGGACTTTCCAGAACTGCCCGTCATGGGTCAGCATCTCCTGCGTCCATGCCTTCTTGATGATCTGGAAATTCTCCTCGAACGCGGTTCGGTTGGCCGCGTCGATCGCGTCGTGCTGATGCGGCAGCGCGCCCGACACGCCATGCGTCTGCTGCGCCATGATATCGACCCAGCGCCGCTGGTAGCCGCGGGCGAACCCCGCGCAGGCGCGCCCGCCGGTCATGTGGTCCAGCATCGCGATATCCTCGGCCACGCGGATCGGGTTCGCCGCGGGCAGCACGATCCCCAACTGGCCGACGCGGATCCGTTTCGTCTGCATGGCGAAGTAAAGGTCGAGCAGGACCGGGTTGTTGGAGACCTCGAACCCTTCGATGTGGAAATGATGCTCCGTGAAGCTGACCGAGTCATAGCCGAGTTCGTCGGCGAGCCGGATCTGTTCCGACAGCTCCGCCAGCATGCGCTGGTAAAGCTCCGGCCGCATCGCCGCCATGCCGCTTTCGATCTCCGAACGGCTGCCGATGCTGGGCAGGTAGAACAGCGATGCTTTCACGGACTTTCCTCCTTCGCCTTGTGATTGCGACGATTCTGGCGCTTTTCTCGGCGCACGGCTAGGGTTGCCGCGCGCTCCGGACCGGAGCGGCCTTAAACGGGCGGTCTTAGACTGACAGGGGGATGCTCATGCACGATCAAGCAACGAAATCCGGGATCCGCCGCCGGTTCCTCGGCACGGCCGCGGCCCTGGCGCTGCTGCTGGCCAGCGGCGCGGCGCGGGCGCAGATCCACATCGCGGTCGCCGGCCCGATGACGGGCGAATACGCCGCGTTCGGCCAGCAGATGAAGGAAGGCGCGGACCAGGCCGTGGCCGACATCAACAAGGCCGGCGGCGTGTTGGGCAAGCAGCTTGTGCTGGATGTGGGCGACGACGCCTGCGATCCGAAGCAGGCCGTTTCCGTGGCGAACCAGCTTGCGTCCAAGGGCGTGAAGCTGGTGGCCGGTCATTTCTGCTCCGGCAGTTCGATCCCCGCCAGCAAGGTTTACGGCGAGGAGGGCATCCTGCAGATCTCCCCCGCCTCCACCAACCCCGACTACACGGACAAGGGAAGCTGGAACACCTTCCGCGTCTGCGGTCGCGACGATGAGCAGGGGAAGGTCGCCGGCGACTACCTGGCCAAGCATTTCAAGGGCGAAAAGATCGCGATCCTGAACGACAACTCCGCCTACGGGAAGGGCCTGGCCGACGAGACCGCCAAGGCGCTGCACGCCGCCGGCGGGAAGGAGACGCTGGCCACCGCCTATACGCCCGGCGAGAAGGACTACTCGTCGCTGGTCAGCCGCCTGAAGGAAGCGGGGATCAACGTGATCTATGTCGGCGGCTATCACACCGAAGCCGGCCTGATCATCCGCCAGGCGAAGGAACAGGGCATGAAGGCGACGCTGGTGGGCGGCGATGCGCTGGTGACCAATGAGTTCTGGCAGATCGCCGGCGACGCCGGGGCCGGCACGATGATGACCTTCCCGCCCGACCCGCGGCTGATGAAGAGCGCCGCGGACGTGGTGAAGGAGTTCAAGGCGAAGAACATCGATCCGGAAGGCTACGTCCTCTACACCTACGCCGCGATCCAGGTCTGGGTGGATGCCGCCAAGAAGGTGAAGAGCACGGACCCGAAAAAGGTCGCCACGGAGCTGAAGGCGTCCGGCAAGTGGCCGAGCGTGCTGGGGCCGATCACGTTCGACAAGAAGGGCGACGTGGTTGGCGGTGGCTACGTCTTCTATGTCTGGAAGAACGGCGCCTACGCCGAGATGTGATACCGACGGCCCGGGGTTCGCCTCTTCCCGCCATGGCGGGCGCAGGCCTCCCGGGCGTTGAAAAAAAACAGAGACCCCCTCCCCGTCGTGGCCGGGCTTGCCCCGCCACGACGGGGTCGACGCCTCTGCCACCCTCCGGCCATCACGACGTTGACAGGCCATTGCACGCGGCCGCCGGTATGGCGCTGCCGTCGGCCTTCCTGTCATATGTGGGCTGTCCCGGCCGATGCCGCATTGCTTGAGTCTCTGCCTTCATGAAACCACCCCGTCCCGTGATCGCCGCCCTGTTCGCCATGACGCTGGCGGGGGGGCAGGCCAATGCGCTCCAACCCCAGGCAACGCCCACCGCCACCCCACCGGTGACGATCGAGGGCCAAGGCGGCCTCGGCACCGCCGACGCGGCCTGGCTGCGGCAAAAGGCGCGCGAGATCCGCTTTGAGATCGAGGCGGCCAAGCTCGCACGGACCAAGCTGGGATCCTCCTCCCTCCGCAAAGCCGCGACCACGCTGCTGAACGACGCGGACCGATCGCAACAGGAGCTTCACGACATCGCCCGGCGCAACGAGGTGATGCTGCCCGAGAAGCTGGAGCCGGCGCAGCAGGCCGAACTCGGGCATCTGCGCGCGCTGAACGGCGCGGCCTTGGCGTCGGCGTTCACCCAGGACATGCGCGCGGCGGCGCAGCGCGATAGCGCCGCCGATCAGGCGGAAGCCGCGGTGGCGCGCGACAAGGAATTGACGCGGTTCGTCCGCCAGCAGCAGGCCTACGACCACCGGCACGCCAGCCAACTGCCAGCCCACCCGCCGCCGGCCAGGAAAGGCTGACTGGCCCGCCCTCTTCAGCCTATCGCCGCGACGCCAGCGCCACCCCGCTCAGCGTCATCGCCAGCGCCACGATCTGCCGCAGGCCGAAGGTCTCGTGCAGCATGAACCCCGACCCGATCACCCCGACCATGGGCGAGATCAGCACCGTCGTCGACGCCGTCGACGCCGACACCAGCTTCAACGCCCTGAACCACGCGACATAGGCCAGGGTCAGCGGGACCACCGCGATATAGATCAGTCCGAACCACCCCAGGCCGGTGACCTTGTCCCAGTCCCGGTGCTCCGGCACGGCGAACGCGATCACCACCGCGATGCCGAACAGCGCCTGCCAGAACACCGACACGGTCGGCGGCAGGCGCAGCGGCCGCTTCGTCGCCAGGACCGTGCCCAGGCCGAAACAGATCGCCGCCGCCAGCGCCAGGCCCGCAGGGAACGCCTTGTCCCAGCGCGCCTCCGCCGTATCGGCCCCCACCAGCAGCGCGACCCCGCCCAGCGCCAGGGCCAGCGCGAGCAGCTTCAGCGCCGTCGGCCGCTCGCCCAGCAGCGGCCAGGACAGCAGCACCGCCCAGACCGGGATGGTATAGGTGATCGTCACCGCCTCGGACGCCCGCAGCAAGGCGATGGCATGGACCGTCAGCACGATGAACAGGCCGAAATTCAGCATCGCATAGAGGATGATCCGGCCCCATTGGTCCCGCGGCGGCCACAGCTTCTCCCCGCGCAGCACCGCGATCCCCAGGGCCAGCCCGCAGCCGATGACGCCGGAGACGGCGCGCACCGAATACGGCGGCAGCATCGTCAGCATGAACTTCGTCGTCGGCCAGGTGATGCCCCAGCTGCAGGCCGTGAACAGGACCAGCGCCAGGCCCTCGGCCCGCGTGCCGATCAGCCGCCGGGCAGGAACGGTGATGGAGGGCATGGGGCAGCGGCGGTCAGGCCGTCCCTAGCGGACGTAGACGCGCACTTGCGGCGACGTCAGCAGCGGATCGGTCCGCACGCCCAGGTGGATGCGGTCGGCCGGGACGCGGTTCCGCATGATGGCCCGCATGACGTCGGTCGCGCGCTGCATGCCGCTGGTCACGTCGCTGGTGTCCTTCATGACCGAGATCACGTCGAACTGCACCTGGGCGTCGCGCGCCTCGGCCGCGCGCACCGCGGCGTTCAGCAGGTCCTGGTAGTCCGGCGCGGCCACGGTGTATTCGATCGTCACCAGCGGCGTGCGCGGATCGATGGCGGCGGGCGGCGGCGTCGGCACCTGCGCCTTCGCCTCGGGGGCGGGCGCGAAGGTCCGCCGGTCGATCAGCGTGCATCCCGTGAAGGCAAGCAGCGCCAGGAGCAGCGGCGCCAGTCGCATCACTGCCGATACTCCGGCTGCTCCCGGTCAAGTTGCCGCTTGATGCTCTCCAGGTGCAGCCTGGGGGAGTCGCGTCCGCCTTCATGACGCATCTGCTCCGCCGTCGCCTCGGCCACCGCCGTCGGCACCGGCAGCACCGTGCGACCGGACGCCTGCGCCAGCAACTGCACCTCGGCCGCCCGCTCCAGGTAATACAGGTCGTCCCAGGCCTTCGCGACGCTGTCGGCCAGGACCAGCACGCCATGGTGCTTCATGAAGACGATGTCGGCGTCGCCCACGCTTTCCGCGATGCGGTCGCCCTCCGACTCGTCCAGCGCCAGGCCGTTGTAGTCCTCGTCCACCTTGGTGCGGCCGTAGAACTTCAACGCGCTCTGGCCGGCCCACACCAGCGGCTCGCCTTCCACCATGCACAGCGCCGTCGCGTGCGGCATATGGGTGTGGAACGCCGCCCGAGCCCGCGGCAGCCGGGCATGCAGGCGGGCGTGGATATAGAACGCGGTGTCCTCCGGCACGCCGTCGCCGGCCACGACGTTGCGATGGAAGTCGCAGATCAGCAGGCGGGAGGCGGTGATCTCGGCAAACGACCAGCCGTCGGGGTTGACCAGGAACAGGTCGTCCCGCCCGGGCACCATGAACGACAGATGGTTGCAGATGCCCTCATGCAGCCCCATGCGCGCCGCCGCTCGGAAACACGCGGCGAGGTCGACGCGGGCCTGCCACACATCGGGGCTGCCAAGGTCGGAATTGCGGGCGACGGAGGGGGCGGATGCGGTCATGGGCGGCAAACTCGCAGGAAGCCGCCATCAGGGCAAGGTCATGGTCGATAACGAAACGGACGGCCGGACGTCGCCGCCGTGCATGCAATCCGCTTGTCATTTCATCGCCCTTACGACTTAATTGCGGCCATATCCGACAAAGCGGGGGGTGGGGGCCATGAGCGTCTCGGCGCATGAACTCAGAAAGGCGTGGGTCGCCCGCGTCTTCGGCGTCACACTGCCCGGCGGCCAGGCCTCGGAGGAACTGGAGCGCACCAAGGCGCAAGCGGCGATCGTCGAACGGGACTTCCGCAACTTCGCCGGCGCGCTGGCGCGGCTGCCCGGCGGCGATGTCCATTCCCCGAACATGGCCGGTCTCCGCAAGGAACTGGACAGCCTCAAGCCGGGGGATGAAGAGCAGGCCAAGAAGATCCTGGAGGACATGCGGGAGAGCCGCAATCTCGCCGACGCGGCGCTGGAGGCCGAGAACGAACGGCGCCGGAAAGTCGTCGTGCCGCTCGACGAAACCTATTCCGGCGGGAAGGTGAACGCACGTCTCGCCGAGTTGGCGCAGGGGCTGCGGCTGCTGGAGGATGGCGACGCCCGGACCGGACGGCTTCAGGAAGCGGCCAAGACGCTGCAGACGGCCCGGACCGACAAGGGCCTGTCGATGATGAATTCGACCGCCTCGGACTTCGACGCGGCGGCCGAGGTCGCGGGCAAGGCCGTCCAGGGATGGGAGGAACAGGGCCGGCAGGCCGCCGAGGCCATCGCCGCGGAACAGAAGGCGCGACGGGAAAAACTGGCGGCGCTTGCGAAGGACATGAGCAGCGCCAGGCAGGAGCTGGAGACCGCGATCGCCTCGCCCGTGCTGAATCCCAAGTCAGGCGACGCGAAGGTCGGGGAGAACCGCAAAGCGAGCCTGGGCAAGGCCGTTCCCGCCTGGACCCGGCGGGACGCCCTGCTGAAGACACTGGCCGGCGGCGATGACGACCAGGTGGCCCAGTCGGCGTCCGGCGCGTACCGGCAGGCCATCGCCGACCGGGAAAAAGCCTGCAAGGACGCGGCCGACCTGGCCGAGGCCGTCAACGGCTGGACGAAGTCGTTCGGCGAAATCGCCACGCTGGGCCAGGCAGCCAGCCTGAAGCAGGCTCAGTTCCAAAAGCAATATACCGACATGGAAGCCGCGCTGAAGGCGACGGGCCGGCGCATGGCCGCCGCTGTCGGCGCCGGGGACTTCAAGACGGCCCGCTCCGAGATCGAGGCGATGGCGAAGGTCATGGAAGTGACCGAAGCGGCGATGGCGAAGGCCGCGAAATTCGACGACGCCGCCAGCCACTTGCAGGCCCAGCGAGAGATCATCGCCGGCCACCTGCAGGAAGGCAGGCTGGCGGACGCGGTCAATGCCGGCGAAACGCTGCGCGACACCGTCGACGCGGCGGGAACAGCCGCCACCGACCTGCCGCCGGCGATCAAAAGCTGGGCGACGCTGTCCAAGAAGAGGTTGTCGGACCTCGATACCCTGTGCGTCAACATCGGCAAGCTGGTTCCCGACGAAAAGCGCCGGTCGGCCGGCGCGCTGCTGCAGAGCGAAAAGGACCTGGCGAACGCCCGGACATTCGTGAAGGCCGTCGACGCCTATCCTGGCCTGTACTCCCGTACGGACGCTTGCCTCGATGCGAACTACCCCTTTGTGAACATAAAATCCCCGCAGGCGGGCGTGTTCCGTTCCGACCTTGGAAAGATCATATCGGGGATCGACCTGGCGGCCGACCCGACCTTCGGCGCCGCCAAGCGGGCCATCGACGTCCTGGCGGAGCAGATCACGGACGCCTGGAAGCTGCGCGACAAGAACCGGGGGGAACGCGATGCGCTGGAGACGCGCATCACCCGGGAATTCGGCAAGGACACGGCGGCCGGCAAGACGTTCCTGGAGATGATGCGACAGGTTTCGCTCGATACCGGGCAGCAGGCGAAGGACGAATTCGCCCGGATCAACGGCGCCGCCGACGCGCTGAGCCAGAAGAACAACGAGCTGAACGCGGTCATCAAGACGGGTGAAGCCGACATCGGCGGCGCCTCGTTCGCCATGATGGAGATCGTCGCCCGCAAGCAGGCGGCCCAGGTCGCGGTGGCGGCCCTGATCAACCGAAGCGATGTCGATCCGACGCCGCAGATCACGGCGTTGAAGGACGCCTATGACTTCGTCGCCCGGTTCGACAAGGCCCAGCGCAAGGCGGAGTCCAATGTCAAGGACGCGCAAGGCGCCCTTACGCCCGACGAACTGGTCCAGGCGCTCACCAAGACCTGGCAGGCGGCGATGGCGGCGGCGCAGAAGATCGCGGTCCCGGAGGCGGACGACAGGCTGGACGCGGCGACCCGTCTGGCGGCCGCGATCAAGGCCTCGACCCAGATGTTCGAGACCGTCGATGCGCTGATCGAGCACGGCACGCCGAACCAGAAGCAGACCCTGCCCGCCCTGCGCACGCAAGCCATCAGCGTGGGCCTGACATGGAGGGGCAAGGGTCCCGACTACGCCGGGCAGGTGCAAGGCATCGTCGGCGACCTGAAAGCGGCGGCGGCGACCGGCTACCAGCCGCAGCGCGACGCACGCGATCCGGACGCCGTCATCAAGAAGTTCAAGGACATCGTCCCGGTCTACGCGTCGCTGGAAGATCCGCCGGATCCCCCCGACAACCCCGAAGCCCTGATCAAGCAGATCGATGCCGAGGCGGCAGGAGACAACGTCGCCTCGGCGTTCAAGCGGCTGGAGCGGGAGTTCGATCCGCTGGCCCAGGCCATCGAGGACATCCATCCCAAGCTGACGGAGATCGGCAACTTCCAGGCCGATTGGGCGGCGGTGAGCGCGGCGTTCAACAACGCCCTGGCGGATGCCCATCCGAAGCACGAAAAGGAACTGAACGACTCCAAGCAGGCCGCGTTCGACCTGCGCCTCACCGACCCCGTGAAGGCCAGGGCCCTGCTGGCCCCCCTGCCCGCTCGGGTCAACGCGCTGGACACGAAGAAGACCGGGTGGAAGGCCACGGTCGTGCCCAAGCCGGCCGCCGGCCGAGCCACCGATCAGACGGACCGCCATCAACTGCTGACCGACGCCAAGAACCTGCTGGCCGACGGCGGCCTCTCGGTCGGTGCGATCGGCCAACTGGTCTCGGCCAGCGCGAACAGGGCTTGGGCCGGGACGACCAACTACCCGGATGGTTTCGATTACGAGTGGACGGCCAGCGACGGCACCACCATCCGGATCTACGGCCACGGCCCGTCGGTCGGAAACCACATCTCGCCCGACGCGGTTTCGGGGAAAGGCAACATCGTGCGCATCGTGATCGGCAACCAGTATCTTCGAGCGGACGGCTCGACCGGCGCCCTGTCGAATACCGACAGCGGACATATCCCGCTGTTCGGCGGCCCGTGATGAAAGGACGGACCATGACGTCGCAATTGACGGATATCGTGACGCGCAACGGGACCTTCCCGGCGGCGGACCTTGTCATCGCGGGGTTCGAGGAAGCCATGGCGATCGCCGAGGCCGGCTCCGCCCCGCGCCCCGATCTCGCCAGCGCGTTCATCAAGCTGGTCGACCAGTTGGGCAACGAACGCACCGGCGTCCCGCCCGAACTGGGCAAGCGGCTGACGGCCTGGACCGAGACGGCGGCGGACGATCCCGGCGTGCCCGCTTCGGCGATCGCCTTCCTGCTGGTCAACGCCGGCACCGAACGATCCTATGCGGTCCTGCAGGCCTTGGCGGCCAATGCCAAGCGCCCGGACCTGCGGGCGGCGGCGGCAGGGCTGGTGCCGGATCACCCCCTGGCGCCCCAGCCCGAGGACGCGCAGCCCAGCTAACCGGCCAACGGCCTTGCGCGCGGTCCGGCCATCGCGCAAAACCGCGCCATGAGCCTGACCAATCAACGGATCGACGGTAAACGCCTCTGGGACACCCTGATGGGGTTCGCAGAGATCGGTGCAACCCCCAAGGGCGGCGTCCGGCGCCTGACGCTGACGGACGTCGACAAGCGCGGCCGCGACCGCTTCAAGGCGGAGTGCGAGGCGCTGGGCCTGACCGTCCGGGTCGACGCGATCGGCAACATGTTCGCCCGCCGCGCAGGCCGCGACCCCAGCCGCAAGCCGGTGCTGTTCGGCAGCCATCTCGACAGCCAGCCCTCGGGCGGCAAGTTCGACGGCGCGCTGGGCGTGCTGGCGGGGCTGGAGGTGATGCGCAGCCTGAACGACCTGGGCATCGTGACCGAAGCGCCGCTGGAGCTGATCAACTGGACCGACGAGGAAGGCAGCCGCTTCGGCCACAGCCTGATGGGCTCCGGCGTCTGGGCCGGGGTGTTCGGGCTGGACAAGGCCAACGCCCTGACCGACACCGACGGCGTCACCGTCGGCGATGCCCTGGACGCCATCGGCTATCGCGGGTCCGAACCGGCGACGCCCTTCCCCGCCGACGCCTATTTCGAGCTGCATATCGAGCAAGGTCCGCTGCTGGAGCGCGAGGGCAAGCAGATCGGCATCGTCACCGGCGCCCAGGCGCAGGTCTGGTACGACGCGGTGATCATCGGCCAGGACAGCCATGCCGGCACCACCCCGCCCTCCACCCGCAAGGACGCGCTGGTCGCCGCCGCGCGGATCATCGACCTGGTCGACCGGATGATGCGCGCCCGCGGCGATGACGGACGCGGCACGGTCGGACAACTGCACGTGCTGCCGAACAGCCGCAACGTGGTGCCGGGCGAGGTCCGCTTCTCGGTCGAGTTCCGCCACCCGACGGACGCCGAGGTCGACGTCCTGGACGCCGAATTCCCGCCCGCGGCCCAGGCGATCGCCGACGCGGCCGGGGTGAAGCTGGAGTTGACGCGGCTGTTCAGGATCCCGATGCAACCGTTCGATCCGTCCTGCATCGACCTGGTCCGCCAGGGCGCGGCGAAGTCCGGCCTGTCGACGCGCGACATCGTGTCGGGCGCCGGGCACGACGCGGTCTATGTGGCACGCCACGTGCCGACGGCGATGATCTTCACGCCCTGCAAGGACGGCCTGTCGCACAACGAGGCGGAGAGCATCGAACCATCCGAGGCGGAAGCCGGATGCCAGGTCCTGTTCGAGGCCGTCCTGGCAAGGGCGAACCGGGTGATTTGATCTTGTCTTCCGCGTCCTGAAACGGGGCGCGGACCGGTCCCTGCGTCATGGACTAAACCGTCCGTCGTGGATCCGGTATTATGCGGCAAGTGCCACAAGCGGAATCTGGCAATTTTCAAACTTCAGATTATGGTTTGAATCATGCCGCGCGATCCTGTCGGCATGTTAGCATTCTTGCTCGCTTTCTCTAGCCGTTGAGTTACGCTGACTAGTGGCTCGTTGAGTGTGCCTTTGGCGGTTCTGTCAGCCGTCGTCAGCCGACGGTCCATCTAGAGCTTTATAGGTTCAGGTTGGAGCGTATCCGGAGTTGCGGAGATAATTGGCACATTCCTGGGCAGTGAATTCGTCCAAGAGTGTTCCTATGGTTTTCCATGCCTGTTCGATGGATCGCGGGTCTGCTCTTCGTAGCAGGGCTTTTAGCTTGGCGAACAGTTGTTCGATCGGGTTTAGGTCAGGACTGTAAGGCGGCAGGAAAAGCAAATGCGCTCCCGCCGCGCGGATAGC
>NZ_DASZTJ010000089.1:0-29622 GCF_035548235.1 Rhodopila sp. | reverse complement strand
CCAGCCGGGCGCCAACGTCATCCAGGTGGTGAACAACATCGAGGCCCTGCTGCCCCGCCTGAAAGCGACGCTGCCCGAGGCGGTGGACATGACCGTGCTCACCGACCGCACCACGACCATCAGGGCATCGGTGGCGGACGTGGAGTTCGAGCTGGGGCTGGCGGTGGCGCTGGTCGTGCTGGTGATCTTCCTGTTCCTGCGCAACCTGCCCGCGACGGTGATCCCCAGCCTGTCGGTGCCGCTGTCCCTGATCGGCACGCTGTCGATCATGTACCTGCTGGGCTTCAGCCTGGACAACCTGTCGCTGATGGCGTTGACGATCTCGACCGGCTTCGTCGTCGACGACGCGATCGTCATGATCGAGAACATCGCCCGCTATGTGGAGGCCGGCGAGACCCCGCTGCAGGCGGCCTTGAAAGGCAGCGAGCAGATCGGCTTCACCATCATCTCGCTGACGGTGTCGCTGATCGCCGTGCTGATCCCGTTGCTGTTCATGGGCGACGTGGTGGGACGGTTGTTCCATGAGTTCGCCATCACCCTGTCGGTGACGATCGTGATCTCCGCCGTGGTCTCCCTGACCCTGGTGCCGATGATGTGCGCAAGGCTGGTGCGGCATCGGTCGGAGGAACAGCGCAGCAAGTTCGACCTGAAGGCGGAACGGATCTTCGACTGGGTCGTCGATCGCTACGACCGCGCGCTGAACGTGGTGCTGGACCACCAGCCGCTGACGCTGCTGATCGCGGTCGCCACGATGGCGGTCACCGCCTGGCTCTACATCGTCGTCCCCAAGGGGTTCTTCCCGGTGCAGGACACCGGGGTGCTGCAAGGCATCTCGGTGGCGTCCGATTCCGTTTCCTACGACGCGATGGCGCAGACCCAGCAGGCGCTGGCGGACGCGATCCTGAAAGACCCCGATGTCGTCAGCCTGAGTTCCTTCATCGGCGTCGACGGCAGCAACGCCACGCTGAACAACGGCCGCTTCCTGATCAACCTGAAGCCGAAGGACGACCGCACGCTGAACGCGACCGAGATCGCCCAGCGGCTGCAGCGGGAAACCGCGGGCGTGAAGGGTGTCTCGCTCTATCTGCAGCCGGTGCAGGACCTGACGCTGGACGCCTCGGTCAGCCGCACGCAATACCAGTTCGTGCTGGAGAACCCGGACCTCTCGGCGTTCGACGCGTGGGTGCCGAAACTGGTCGCCAAGCTGAACGAGTCGCCGGCGCTGACCAACGTCGCCTCCGACCTGGAACAGAAGGCGCGGACGGTGGACCTGGTGATCGACCGCTCTACCGCCGCGCGGTTCGGCATCACGCCGGCGACGGTCGACAACGCGTTGTATGACCTGTTCGGCCAGCGCATCATTTCCACGATCTACACGCAGTCGAACCAGTACCGCGTGATCATGGAGGCCGAACCGAAGCTGCAGGACTCCTTGAACGCGCTGAATTCGATCTGGCTGCCGTCCTCGGCCTCCACCACCGGCCAGGTGCCGCTCAGCGCCATTGTCACGATCGTGCAGAGACCGGGGCCGTTGCTGATCAGCCACCTGGCGCAGTTCCCGGCGACCACGGTCTCCTTCGACACGGCGCCCGGAGCCTCCCTGGGCGAGGCCGTCGCGGCGATCCGGCAGGCCGAGGCGGAGATCGGGCTGCCGAACAGCTTCGTCACCGCGTTCCAGGGTGCCGCGGCAGCGCTGGAATCCTCGCTGTCGAACGAGTTGCTGCTGGTGCTGGCGGCGATCGTGACCGTCTACATCGTGCTGGGCGTGCTCTACGAGAGCTTCATCCATCCGATCACGATCCTGTCCACCCTGCCCTCGGCCGGCGCCGGGGCGCTGGTGGCGCTGCTGATCGCCGGGGACGACATCGACGTGATCTCGATCATCGGCATCATCCTGCTGATCGGGATCGTGAAGAAGAACGCGATCATGATGATCGACTTCGCGCTGGTGGCGGAGCGGGAGGAAGGCAAGCCTCCGCGCGAGGCGATCCACCAGGCCTGCCTGCTGCGCTTCCGGCCGATCCTGATGACGACGATGGCCGCGCTGCTGGGCGCGCTGCCGCTGATGCTGGGCAACGGCACGGGATCGGAGTTGCGGCGGCCGCTGGGCGTGGCGATCGTGGGCGGGCTGATCGTCAGCCAGGTGCTGACGCTGTTCACCACGCCGGTGATCTATCTGTGGTTCGACCGGCTGGCGCTGCGGCTGCGCGGGTCGGAGCACAAGCCGCCTTTGCTGCCGGAAGGCAACCCGCCGTGAACATCTCCGCGCCGTTCATCGCGCGGCCGGTCGCGACGACCCTGCTGACGATCGGCATCACGCTCGCCGGCATCTTCGCCTTCTTCAAGCTACCGGTCTCCCCGCTGCCGCAGGTGGATTTCCCGACCATCTCGGTCATGGCGCAACTGCCGGGCGCCAGCCCGGAGACGGTCGCGACTTCGGTCGCCAGCCCGCTGGAGCGGCATCTCGGCACCATTGCCGACGTGACGCAGATGACGTCGACCAGCAGCGTCGGTCAGGCGCGCATCGTCCTGCAATTTGGCCTGGACCGGAACATCGACGGCGCGGCCAGGGACGTGCAGGCGGCGATCAATGCCGCACGAGCCGACTTGCCCGCCAGCCTGCGCAGCAATCCCACCTACCGCAAGATGAACCCGGCCGACGCGCCGATCCTGATCCTGGCGCTGACCTCCAAGACGCTGACCCGCGGGCAGATCTACGACGCGGCCACCAACGTGCTGTCGCAGAAACTGTCGCAGATCCAGGGCATCGGCCAGGTCCTGATCGGCGGTGCGGCGCTGCCGGCGGTGCGGGTCGAACTGAACCCGACGGCGCTGTTCCATTACGGGATCGGGCTGGAGGACGTGCGTGCGGCGCTGGCGTCGGCCAACGCCAACAGCCCGAAGGGCGCCATCGAAGCGAACGGGCTGCACTACCAACTCTATACCAACGACCAGGCGACAAAGGCCGCCGATTACAAGCCGCTGGTGATCGCCTACCGCAACGGCGCACCGATCCGGCTGGAAGACGTGGCGGACGTGCAGGACTCGGTCGAGAACCTGCGCAATGCCGGGCTGTCGCAAGGCAAGCCGGCGGTGGTGGTGATCCTGTTCCGTCAGCCGGGCGCCAATATCATCAGCACGATCGACAGCGTGAAGGCGGCACTGCCGCAACTGATTGCGGCGATGCCCAGCGACGTGAACGTAACGATCGCCAACGACCGCTCGACGACGATCCGAGCGAGCCTGCACGACACGGAGGAGACGCTGCTGATCGCGGTGACGTTGGTGACGGTCGTCGTCTTCCTGTTCCTGCGTTCGGCGCGTGCGACGCTGATTCCCGCGATCGCGGTGCCGGTGTCCATCATCGGCACGTTCGGAACGATGTACCTGATGGGATACAGCCTGGACAACCTGTCGCTGATGGCGCTGACGGTGGCGACCGGCTTCGTCGTCGACGACGCGATCGTGGTGCTGGAGAATATCTCCCGCCACATCGAGGACGGGATGCCCCGGCTCCAGGCTGCCCTGCGCGGCGCTCGGGAGGTCGGGTTCACCGTTATTTCCATCAGCGTGTCGCTGATCGCGGTGTTCCTGCCGATCCTGTTGATGGGCGGAATCGTCGGGCGGCTGTTCCGTGAGTTCGCGATGACGCTGTCGCTGGCGATCCTGGTGTCGCTGGTCATCTCGTTGACAACGACACCGATGATGTGCGCGCTGATGCTGAAGCCGCGCAACGTCACGCTGCCGAAGCGCAAGACGCTTTTCGATCGGTTCCAGGCGTTCTACGGCCGCACGCTGGCCTGGGCGTTGCGCCACCCGGTGCTGGTGGTGTTCAGCCTGCTGCTGACCATCGTCGCCAATATCGCCCTCTACGTGATCGTGCCGAAAGGGTTCTTCCCGGAGCAGGACACCGGCCGGCTGATCGGCAGCCTGCAGGCGGACCAGAGCACCTCGTTCCAGTCGATGCAGCAGAAACTCACGATCATGTCCCGCATCGTGCAGGAAGACCCGGCGGTGGAGAGCGTGGTCGGCTTCACCGGTGGTGGCGGCGGCGGGCCGGGGTCGGCGACCAACTCGGCGTCGGTGTTCGTGGCGCTGAAGCCGCTGAACGAACGTCCGCCGATCGAGACCGTCATGTCCCGCCTGCGCCGCAAGCTCTCCGTCGTGCCTGGCGCGCGGCTGTTCCTGATCCCGATCCAGGACCTGCGCATCGGCGGGCGGGAGAGCAACGCCGCCTACCAGTACACGCTGACGGGGGATGACGCGCAGACGCTGTACGAATGGACGCCGAAGCTGGTGACGGCGCTGGAACACAGTTCGGTGCTGCGCGACGTCAGTTCCGACCAGCAACAGAAAGGGTTGGAAACCGACCTGAAGATCGATCGGGCGACGGCGAGCCGGCTGGGGCTGACGGTGTCGCAGGTGGACAACACGCTGTACGACGCGTTCGGCCAGCGTCAGGTCTCCACGATCTACAAGGCGCAGAACCAGTACCATGTCGTGATGGAGGTCGCGCCGCGTTATTGGCAAAGCCCGGAGACGCTGAAGGACATCTATGTCAGCACCGCGGGCGGCAATGCAACCGGAACCGAAACCAGCAACGCCGTCGTCGGCACCGTGGCCAGCAAGCAGACCGCTGCCACCGCCGCGACGATCGCGGGAAGTTCGGCGCGCAATGCCGCCACCAACGCGCTGGCGAATGTCGGCAAGGGCAGCGCGTCGTCGGGCGCGGCGGTCAGCACCAGCAAGGAGACGATGGTGCCGCTGTCCGCCTTCACCACGTTCGGTCCCGGCAACACCCCGCTGGCCGTGAACCACCAGGGGCCGTTCGTGGCCAGTACGATCTCCTTCAACCTGGCCGCCGGCAAGTCACTCAGCGACGCGACCGCCGCGGTCGAGCAGGCAATGGTCGAGATTCACATGCCGGCCTCGATCCACGGCGGATTCGCCGGCACCGCGCTGGTCTACCAGCAGACGGTGACCAATGAGCTGCTGCTGATCGCCACCGCCCTGGTCGCGATCTACCTCGTGCTGGGCGTGCTGTACGAGAGCTATGTCCACCCGATCACGATCCTTTCCACCCTGCCCTCGGCCGGGATCGGCGCCGTGCTGGCGCTGATGCTGTTCAACACCGAGTTCAGCCTGATCGCCGTGATCGGCGTGATCCTGCTGATCGGCATCGTGAAAAAGAACGCGATCCTGATGATCGACTTCGCGCTGGAGGCCGAACGCGACCACGGCATCGACCCCCGCGAGGCGATATTCGAGGCCTGCCTGATGCGATTCCGACCGATCATGATGACGACCAGCGCTGCCATCCTGGGCGCGCTGCCTTTGGCCCTGAGCTTCGGCGACGGTTCGGAACTGCGCCGCCCGCTGGGCATCTCCATCGTGGGGGGGCTGATCGTGAGCCAGGTGCTGACGCTGTATACGACCCCGGTCGTCTATCTGTGGCTCGACCGGTTCCGGCTGTACTGCAAAGGGCTGTGGAACCGGACGTTCCCTGGCCTGGCGATGCCGGGGGCCACGCCAGGCGCAACGCCGGGGGCGGCGGAGTGATGGGCGTGCGTTTTTCTGCGTCGTGCTTCAGATCGTCGTGCTCCCAACCGTCGCGGCCCAGACCATCGCGACCCAGACCATCGCGGCGGCCGCGGCTTGGCCCGATCCTGCTCAGCCTTCTGCTCGCCGGCTGCACCGTCGGGCCGGACTACAAGAAGCCTGACGCGCCGACCCCCGCCGTCTTCAAGGAACTGCAGGGCTGGACCCCCAGCCATCCGGCCGATGCCATGGACAAAGGGGCCTGGTGGTCCGTCTACCAGGACCCCGAGCTGGACCGGCTGGAGCGGATGGTCGACATCTCGAACCAGACGGTGAAGCAATACGAGGCCCAATACCGCAACGCCGTTGCCCTGGTCGCCGAAGCGCGGGCCAGTCTGTTCCCCACCGCCAGCCTGACCGCCGGCGTGTCGCGCAGCGGCAGCGGGGCCAGCGGTCGTGGGTACTCGACATCCAGCACTGGCACCGGTGGCTCCTCCTTCGGCGGCAGTTCGCACAGCACCGAGTACAACGTCTCGGGCAGCATCGACTGGTCGCTGGATGTCTGGGGCCGCATCCGCCGTCAGGTGGAAAGCAGCGCGGCCGGCGCCCAGGTCAGCGCCGCCGACCTGGCGAACGCACGCTTGTCGGCCCAGGCGACGCTCGCCACCGACTATTTCGACCTGCGTGCCGAGGACTCGCTGGCGCAGTTGCTGACCGACACGGTCGCCGCATACCAGCGCGCGCTGCAGATCACGGAAAACCAGTATCGCGCGGGAACGACATCCAGCATCGATTACGTCACCGCGCTGGCGCAGTTGCAGTCGACCCAGGCACAACTGATCGCCGTCGGGGTGCAGCGGCAGCAATTCGAGCACGCGATCGCCGTGCTGACCGGCCAGCCTCCGGCGGCGCTGACGATCGCGCCCGCGCCGCTGGCATCCATGGTGCCGGTGGTGCCGGCCGGGTTGCCCAGCACGCTGCTGCAGCGGCGCCCAGACATCGCCGCCGCCGAACGCACGATGCAAGAGCAGAACGCGCTGATCGGCGTCGCCATCGCCGCGTATTACCCGGACATCTCGCTGTCCGCGCTGGGGGAATACGCAGGCTACCCGTTGGGGTCGCTGTTCAACGCCAGCAACCAGGTCTGGTCGCTGGCGGCCTCGGGCAGCGAGACGCTGTTCGACGGCGGCCTCCGCCCTGCCCAGGTCTCGGCCGCCCGAGCGACGTATGACGCCGCGGTGGCGGGCTATCGCCAGACGGTGCTGACGGCGTTCCAGCAGGTGGAGGACGCGCTGTCCGACCTGCGCATCCTGGAGATGCAGGCGAAGGCCGAGGACATCGCCGTCAACTCCACCCGGCGCGCGGTGCAGGCGACGCTGAATGCCTACCGCGCCGGGACGGTCGCCTATACCAGCGTGATCACGGAGCAGACGCAGTTGTTGTCCGACCAGCAGTCGGCGCTGTCGGTCCTGCAAAGCCGTCTGGTGGCAAGCGTCGCACTGATCCAGGCGTTGGGCGGTGGGTGGACGACGGCCGACCTGCCCAGCACCGCGGCAGTGAAGGGGCCGTTCAAGCCGTACTGACGGACGCGCCGGCCGGGTGGACGCCTGCTTGCCCTTGCGTCATGGCGGCCTGCGGCCGAAGGGTCGTCATCCCGTCTTGGGGTGTTGATCCAGGCAGGGGTGTGGATGGCGGACCCGGGCCCGCCGTGACGGATGAGACCCGCCCACCGTTCGCGGATGGTCGCCTTCTCAAGGCGCCCGCTGCTTCCTGGGATTGGGCAGGAAAGCCGTCAGGATGCCGATCGCCGGCAGATAGGCACAGACCTCGTAGACAAAGCGGATGCTGGTCATGTCGGCCAGCTTGCCCAGCACGGCCGCCCCCAGCCCGCCCATGCCGAAAGCCAGTCCGAAGAACAGGCCGTTGATGGTGCCGACCTTGCCCGGCACCATCTCCGGCGCATAGACGACGATCGACGACGACGCCGAGGCCAGGATCAGCCCGATCGGCACCGTCAGCACGGCGGTCCAGAACAGCCCGACATGCGGCAGCGCCAGCGTGAACGGCAGCACGCCCAGGATCGACCCCCAGATGACGTATTTGCGTCCGATCCGGTCGCCGATAGGACCGCCGATCAGCACCCCGACCGCGAACGATCCCAGGAACAGGAACAGCAGCAACTGCGCTGCCTGCACCGACACGTGGAACGTGTCGATCAGGTAGAAGGTGTAATAGGTGCTCAGGCTGGCGACGTAGAAGAACTTGGAGAACAGCAGCGCCACCAGGATGGTTATCGTCATGGCCAGCCGCCCGCGCGACATCGGCGCCTTGCGCGTCGCCGCCTTGCCTCGGGTGCGTCCATGCGCGGTGTACCAGCGGCTGACGCCGGTCAGGATCACGGCCGCGATCAGCGCCAGGACGCCGAACCAGGACACGCTGCGCTGCCCGAACGGCACGACGATGAAGGCCGCGAGCAACGGCCCGATGGCCGATCCGGCGTTCCCGCCCACCTGGAAAATCGACTGCGCCAGCCCGTAGCGACCCCCGGACGCCGCCCGCGCGACCCGTGCCGCCTCGGGATGGAAGACGGAGGAACCGAGGCCCACCAGCGCCGCGGCCAGCAGAAGGGCCTCGAAACGGCCGGCGCTGCTGAGCATCAACAGCCCGATCAGGGTGAAGGCCATCCCGAAGGGCAGCGAATAGGGCTTGGGGCGGTGATCGGTGTACAGGCCCACGACCGGCTGCAGGATGGACGCGGTGCACTGGAACGTCAGCGTCAGGTAGCCGATCTGCGTGAAACTGAGGTCGTAGCTCTGCTTGAGGATCGGGTAGATCGCCGGCAGCAGCGACTGGATCGTGTCGTTGAGCAGGTGGCAAAGGCTGATGGAGCACAGCACCGCCATCACGGTCCGCTCCGGCGACGGAGCGACGTTGACCGGTCTTGCCGCCGAAGGCGCGGCAATCACATTTTCACTCACGTGTTGTTCCCCGGTTTGGGCTGGACCTTGGCCCGGCCCGCGACTTGTCCGTTCCCGCCCGCTATCCGTCCCATACGTCGTCGGTGCCAAGTCGTCTGGCTCAAAGGGCCGGTTCGGATCAGGGGCTTAGTGGTGGCCGTATGCCATGAGGCCGACGGGGTCAACGTCGGGGCGGGCAAGGCAGCCAAGCGCCAGGGTCTCGACACGCCGCTTGCGACGTCAATATGCCGCAAAGGCGGCGTGTGGATCAAAGTCGCGTCGGTGGCCGCGGGTCGGCATCGCGAAGAATACACTGATCCACACCCATAGGCTGTGCTAGGCTTAGCCATCCGGGTTTCGAGCCTCGATCGGCGAAGCGCCGGATGGGGGGTCACGCCTGGCCGAATGGCATGGATTGCCTGTGCTCCTACCGTGGAACCCCGATGATCGTGATGCCCCATTTGGATCCGCTTTACATGCTGTCCGGCTTTTTCGTCGGGCTGCTGGTCGGGCAAACCGGGGTTGGCGGCGGCTCGCTGATGACGCCGCTGCTGGTGCTGCTGTTCGGCATCCATCCGGCGACCGCCGTCGGCACGGACTTGCTGTACGCCGCCGTGACCAAGTCGGTGGGAACGGCGGTGCATGGCCTGAACCACACCGTGGACTGGCGCATCACCGGCCGGCTCGCCGCCGGCAGCGTGCCGACGACGCTGGCGACGCTGGCCATCATGGCCCGTCTCGACACCACCGGTTCGTGGGGTGCCCGCATGATTGCCCTGGTGCTTGGCATCATGCTGCTGCTGACGGCGCTGTCGATCATCTTCCGCCAGCCGTTCATGAAGCTCATGAGCCCGCTGACGGCCCGCATATCGGAACGCCGTGCGGCATGGCTGACGGTCGTCGTGGGGGCGGTGCTGGGCGTGCTGGTCACGATATCCTCGGTGGGCGCTGGTGCGCTGGGCGTCACCGCTCTGCTGCTGTTGTATCCGCGGCATAAGATGGCGGTCATCGTCGGGTCCGACATCGCGCACGCGGTGCCGCTGACGCTGGTGGCGGGGATGGGCCACTGGCTGAGCGGGTCGGTCGATCCGCCGTTGCTGGCCTCGCTGCTGGGCGGGTCCATTCCCGGCATCATCCTGGGCAGCTACCTGTCCGTGCGGCTGCCCGAATCGGTCCTGCGGCCCGTGCTGGCGGCGGTCCTGATCGTGGTCGGGGGGCGGCTGGTCCTCTGACCCGCCTCTTGCGGGCCGCTGAAAACCGTCCGACGCTGACCGGCGACAGGGAAAGGACGCGCCATGGACAGCGAACCCACACGCGGCGGCGGCTTGGAATTTGGCATGTTCCACGAGTTCCAGCGTCGCCCCGGTCAGACCGAGATCGAGGCCTTCCGCGAGTCATTCGAACAGGTTGACGCCGCCGAAGCGGCCGGGCTGGACGTCATGTGGCTCGCCGAACTGCATAATTCCCCCGAACGCTCGGTCCTGGCAGCGCCGCTGAACATCGCCAGCGCGATCGCGATGCGGACGAAGCGGATGAAGATCGGGATCGCCGTGCAGGTGCTGCCACTGTGCCACCCCCTGCGCGTCGCCGAGGAAGCCACCACCGTCGACCATATCAGCCAGGGAAGACTCATCTTCGGCGTGGGCCGCAGCGGGTTTCCGCGCACGTATCAGGCCTATGGCATCTCCTATGCCGAAAGCCGCGAACGCTTCGCCGAGGTGCTGGAAATCCTGAAACGCGCCTGGACGCAGGAGACGTTCTCCTTCCACGGCCAGTTCTACCGTTTCGACGACATCAACCTGGTGCCGAAGCCCTTCCAGGCACCGTATCCCGAGTTGCGCATAGCGGTGAACAGCCCTGACACGTTCCAGCAGAGCGGCGAAGCCGGGCTGCCGATCTTCGTGGCCACCCGGCTGGGCGACCTGAACGAGTTGGTGCCGAACCTGCGGGTTTACCGCGAGGCCTGGGCCGCCGCCGGCCATCCCGGCGCCGGACGCGTGTATCTACGCGTGCCGGTCTATGTCGCGGAGACCGAGCAGCGTGCGCGCGAGGAGCCGCGAGAGAGCATCATGTATTTCTACCGCTACCTCGGCGCCCGCATCGAGGCCTCCGCCGTGCAGGAAGGCGCTCGGTCCCTGGAAATGCGCGCCGAACGGGGGCAACGACTACAGTCGATCGACTACGATGAAGCGCTGCGCAGCAAGATCGTCGTCGGGACGCCGCGAATGGTGACGGACCGGCTCGGGGAGCTGAAGGAAACTCTGGGCCTGTCGGGGATCCTGGCGGAGCTGAACTGCGGCATGCGGATCCCGCACGAACAGGTGCTGACGTCGCTGCGGCTGATGTGCGGAGAGGTGATGCCGCACTACCGCGACACGATGGCGAACTTGTCGGCTTCGGATTGACGGCCGCCGGACCGGATCAGCCCGCCGCCTGTTGCTTTTTCCGTCCGGTGATCGCGCCCACCGCATCCGCCGCCCGCACGAACCACCGCGCCAGCGTGGGGGTCGTCGTCGGGCGCAGCAGGCGGGTGTCATAGCCGGCGAACCGGCGGTCGTTCTCCTCCAGGCACACCTTCATCAGCTCCACCGGCGACAGATCGGCGTCGCTGACCGCCTTGCTGCCGTTCAGGGTGAAGTTGTTGTCCTGCGGCTTCTCCGCCTCCATACCCCGTGCGAGGCCGACGCGTTCCCAGCCCAGGAACGCCCAGACCGCGAGGACCCTCAGCTCGAACCACGGCCGCCGCCACAGCGGCAGGTTGCGCCGGTACCAGGCCAGCCAGTTGGCGAACAGGAGGATATGGCGGGCTTCTTCCTGGATCACCGGCTCAAACGTGTCGACCAGTTCCATCGGGAAGAAGCCGGACCGCTTGGCCATCTCGAACAGGCCAAACGCGAAGAAACTGTCGATGCATTCGGAATAGCCTGTCACCAGGTAGGCCCATTCGGTGTCCTGCGGTCTCTTGTATTCAGGCTCCGGCTCCAGTGCGATGCCGTATGCGGTGACGAGGTTGGACAGCACCTCCTTGTGCCGCCCCTCCTCCCACGCGTTCTGACCGATCGCGGTGCGCCATTCGGCATCGCCGCAGCCCTCCGCGTAGGTAGCCATGCGCAGCCGGGCCTTCCCCTCGGTCTGGACGGCGATGTCCCAGATGGGGAGGGAAGTAAGGCGGTCTTGCGCCTCCGGCGTCAGCTTCGGCCAGTCGATGACCGAAGGTTTGTACGGGTTGAACGTCTCGCGGAACATGGCGCAGACGGCGGTCTTGTGCGCCGAAGAGCCCAGCGGCATCGCGCCGGGCGGTCCCTCCCAGTGGCGCGCCGCCTGGTCAGCGGCCTGGACGATGGCAGGCGCGACCGACATAGGCGGGATCGCGCCGAGGGGAGGCACAGTGGGCGGGACGTTCGCGGCTGACGCCAGATGTTCGCTCATACCGGTTGTATGTAGGATTTCACCCCCCTTGTGCAACGCAGCGCCCGGACGGCGAGCCCGGGGCAGGGCGCGACGTGGGGCGCAAAGCGTGGTATCCGCGCGGACCGAACGGGCACACGCCATCGATGGGAGAGATTCGGATGTCCAGCAGCAACGCCTTCACCTTCCTGATGCTGCCGCCGCAGACGGCGCTGACCCGCGATTGGGCGAAGCGGCTGTCGGCGACGGTGGCCGGCGTGAACATCGTTGTCGCCGAAACGATGGAGCAGGCCTCCGACGCGATCGCCGGTGCCGATGCGGCCTTCGGCACGCTGCCGCCGGCGCTGCTTGCCAAGGCCGCGAAGCTGCGTTGGCTGCAGGCGCCTCAGGCTGCGCCGCCTGCCGGATATTACTATCCCGAACTGATCTCGCATCCGCTGACGGTCACCAACTTCCGTGAAATCTTCAATGACCATATCAGCGCCCACATTCTCGCCTTTGTCCTGGCCTTCGCGCGCGGTCTGCATGTCTTCATCCCCCAGCAGCTCCGCCGCGAGTGGAAGAAGCCGCCAGAGGATACCGGCGTCGTCGCCCTGCCCGGCTCCGTGGCCCTCATCGTGGGCCTTGGCGGCATCGGGACCGAGACCGCCCGGTTGCTCGCCGCCTTCGGGATCACGGTGCTGGCAGTCGATGCGCGGCGGCCGGACAGGCCCGATTTCGTGGCCGAACTGCACCGGCCGGAGGCGCTGGAGACCCTGCTGCCACGAGCGGATTTCGTGATCCTGACGGTACCCCACACCCCGGCGACCGAAGGGTTCTTCAACCGGGGCAAATTCAAGCTGATGAAAAAGAGCGCGTTCTTCATCAATATCGGACGTGGCAAGACCACCCGGCTGGACGACCTCGTGGCGGCCCTGCAGGCCGGCGAGATCGCCGGCGCCGCGCTGGATGTCTATGAGCAGGAGCCGCTGCCGGCGGAGCATCCGCTGTGGGGCATGCCCAACGTGCTGATGACGCCGCACATGGCCGGATATGGGCCGCACTTGAACGAACGGCGGTTCCAGATCATCGCCGACAACTGCGCGGCCTTCGCCGAAGGGCGGCCGCTGCGCAACGTGGTCGACAAGGCGAACTGGTTCTGATCAGTCGGCGGCCTCGACATCGTAGCCCGCGTCTTCGAACGCAGTGGTGACAGCGGCGGCCGAGGCCGAGGTGCTGACCGTCACGCGATGGGTCTCCAAGTCGGCGGTCAGGGTCGCAGAGGGGTCGAGGGACTGCACTGCCCTGGTCAGCGAACGGACGCAGCCGTCGCAGTGCATGTCGGAGATCCGGAAGTTGAGCATCAATCAAGTCCGTGGTTGCCGTGTAGAGAATAGTGTGCGCCCGGGAATGCGGACAGAGGGCCGGCGACGACAATGTCGGCGAAGCCGATTTGAGCGCCGGCGGCGGCACGGGTGACGTTGTGCCACGCCCGGGGCGCGGATAGGCGTTCCGTCCGGGGCCAAAAAGGGCGCGCACGCACGCCGCGCCGACCCGTCAGCTTCCGCTGGTCTCCATGCCGAACCACGCTCCAGCGGCCGTCAGCATGGCGGTGATCCCGGCGTTCATGGTGGGATGGATGACCGGCGCGAAGTCGGGGGCGTGGTTGACCGGCAGTTCGTCGACGGTCCCGGCGGCCATCGCGGCGGTGAAGCGATCGGGATCTGTGCCGCCGACGAACCAGAACACCGAGGGCACGCCCCAGGCCGCGCCCAGCAGGCCAAAATCCTCGCTGGCCGAGCTTGGTTCGACCTGCTGGACGCGATCTTGCCCAAACTGCCGCTCGAATGCCTGCCGCACCTTGTCCGTTGCCGCTGCGTCATTGCGGGTCAGCGGATGCTCGCCCAGCACCGTGATGTCCGGCGGCTTCGGCGCGCCGGACGCGGCGGCCTCGGCTGCGACGATGCGGCGGATCGCGGCGAGCACGCGCGCACGTACCTCGGCGTTGAAGCTGCGGACATTGAGGCGCAGCAGCGCATGGTCGGGAATGACATTTTCCGTGCTTCCGGCCTGCAGCGCCCCGACCGAGACGACGGCCGCATCCGACATCGCCACCTCACGCGACACCACGCCTTGCAGCCGCATGACGGTCGCGGCCGCCATCACCACGGGATCAATGCTCTTCTGAGGCATCGAGCCATGCGCGCCGCGGCCGAACAGCGTTACTTCCCAACTATCGGAGGCTGCCATGACGGTGCCGGCGCGCCAGCCGATCACGCCGGCCGGGGCGGGCACCACATGCTGGCCAAACACGATGTCGGGACGGGGCAGACGCTGCACGAGGCCATCCGCGATCATCGCATGGGCACCCTCGCCGGTTTCCTCCCCCGGCTGGAACAGCGCGATCACCGTGCCGCGCCACGCATCCTTGTTTTCGGCGAGCAACCTGGCCGCGCCCATGAGCCAGGCGACATGCATGTCGTGGCCGCAGGCATGCGCAACGCCGCCCTTGGCGCCGAACCGGTCGACGCCAGTCGCGTGGCTGGCGTAGGCCAGGCCGGTCGCCTCGGTCACCGGCAGGGCATCCATGTCGGCGCGCAGCAGGACGGTGGCGCCATCCCCGTTGCGCAGCACGCCGACCACGCCGGTGCGACCGATGCCGGCCGTCACCTCGTAGCCGCAGCGCTCCAACCACGCGCCCGCGACGCCCGCCGTGCGCTGCTCCTGCATCGATAGCTCGGGGTTGGCATGGAGGTCCTTGTAGATGTCCTCCAACTCCGCGAGCAGGCTGTCGGATGGGGTCGGGATCATGGCGCGCTTCCACTGACAGCTTCGCAAATGAAGCCCTTTTCCCTTGCTGCGCGGGCAGCGGCGGATGGTCCGTCCATGGCCGCGATCAGGTCCGCACCAAGCCGCAGGGCGAGGTCCGCCGGCAATGCGTCGGGCAGCTCAAGCAGTCTCAACAGCGCCATCAGGCGCCTCCGTTCCCGTTGTGCGGCAGGAACGGGGGCGCAGCGCGCGCAGACATGCCAGGAGTGGCCGGCGCCAACTTGGCCGTCGGGGGGTGAAACAGGCATATCGGTCTCCCGTTCCGGGTAAGAGGCGTGACGTAACGACCTGCAGGCCAGTGCCGAGGGGATGGAAAGGACGCCACAGTGGTCGCCCGGCGACGGCGGGGATGCCATTGCTTGCTCCGCCACGCCGTCGCCGCCTGGTCGAGAAGACCGAAAGGTACCGGTCGCGGCGTAACGATTCAATGTGCTCCACGTCGCCGATTGCGCGATTTTTCCGAAACCCTGGGGTCGGGACGCCGCCGCTGGCCGGCAGCCTGAGCGAACGCAGGCACGGAGCAGTCCTTAATCATCATATTTTCCGATAACGGATCTCTGCATAATTCGTTAGCAGTGATATTTATCCGTGCCTAGTTCTGGCGTCGACCATCGACGTAGGAACGACATGCGGCGCTTAAGCTCAACTGACAGGAACCACGCCACCCCGGCGGCGCACGGGAACGGATGGCGCGCGACGGTGTCAGGCTGCTGCGCCAGCCTCGTCGGGATCGGCTTGGCCCGCTTCGCGTATACGCCGTTGCTGCCCGCGATCATCGGCGCGCATTGGTTTGATGCGTCGGCGGCGGCCTATCTCGGTGCCGCCAATCTGGCGGGCTATCTTGCCGGCGCCCTGCTGGGCCGGCCCATGGCGGCGAAGGTCGCACTGCGGCCGCTGCTGCGCGGGCTGATGCTCCTCGCGACGGTCGCGTTCTTTGCCTGCTCCGTCCCCCTTTCGCTGCCATGGTTCTTCGTGTGGCGGCTGCTGTCCGGCATTTCCGGCGGAGCCCTGATGGTGCTGACGGCGCCGGCTGTCCTGCCCCACGTGCCGCACCAGCGGCGCGGCATGGCGAGCGGTGCGATCTTCGCCGGCGTCGGCCTCGGCATCGCCGCGTCAGGGACCCTGGTGCCCCTTCTGCTGCGCCGGGGCCTCACCCAAACATGGTGGGGGCTGGGGACGCTTTCGCTGCTCCTGACGATCATTGCCTGGACCGGCTGGCCTTCGGGGCAACCCTCGCCCGCTGCCAGGCACGCCGCCGACGCGCATGCGCCGCGTCCCACGGTCCGTCTGCGGGCGCTTTACGCGCAATACGGCCTGAACGCGGCCGGTCTGGTGCCTCACATGCTGTTCCTGGTGGACTACGTGGCCCGCGGGCTGGATCAGGGCCTCGATAGCGGCGCCCAATACTGGGTGCTGTTCGGCCTGGGCGCTGTCGTCGGTCCGGTGTTCAGCGGGCACTTGGCGGATCGCACAGGGTTCGGTCCGGCGCTGCGGCTGGCCTTTTTCGTGCAAGCGGCCGGCGTGCTGCTGCCCGCGCTTGGTGCCGGTACCCCCGGGCTGATCGTCTCCAGCTTCGTCATAGGCGCCTTCACGCCCGGGATCGTGCCGCTGGTCCTCGGCCGCGTGCACGAACTGCTGCCGCATGACCCCAAGGAACAGACGGCCGCGTGGAGCAAGGCCACCACCGCCTTCGCGCTGCTGCAAGCTGCCGCCGCCTATGCCCTGACCTTCGTGTTCACCCAGAGCGGCGGCGACTACCAGCTAATTTTCATCATCGGCGCTCTCGCGTTCGTCGCAGGCCTGGGCATCGACCTGATCGTCGGTGTTTCCGTTTCACGCAGGAGGATCGCATGACCCGGGCCTACGATGTCATCGAGCATGTCTATGATGTCGTCGTTCTTGGCGGCGGCGGCGCGGGGCTGCGCGCCACGATGGGCATGGTGTCCGCCGGCTTGCGGACGGCCTGCATCACGAAGGTCTTTCCGACGCGAAGCCACACCGTCGCCGCGCAAGGCGGCATCGCGGCGGCGCTGAACAACATGAATGACGGCGACGACTGGCGCTACCACTTCTACGATACGGTCAAAGGCTCCGACTGGCTCGGCGACCAGGACGCGATCGCGTATATGTGCCGCGAGGCGCCGGCTGCCGTCCGCGAGCTTGAACATCTCGGCGTCCCCTTCTCCCGCACCGATGACGGACTGATCTATCAGCGTCCCTTCGGCGGCCAGACCCTGCGCCATGGCGAGGCGATGGCGCGGCGGACCTGCGCGGCGGCGGACCGCACGGGGCATGCGATCCTGCACACGCTGTATCAGCAATGCCTGAAGCACAACGCCGCGTTCTTCGTCGAATACGTGGCCCTGGACCTTCTGACGGACTCCGACGGGACATGCCGCGGACTTCTGGCCTGGTGCATGGAAGACGGCACGCTGCATCGCTTCCGGGCGCACCAGACCGTCCTGGCGACGGGTGGTTGCGGCCGTGTCTACTTCTCCTGCACCGCCGCCCATATCTGCACCGGCGACGGCAACGCAATGGTGCTGCGAGCCGGATTGCCTCTGCAGGACATGGAATTCACACAGTTTCATCCGACAGGAATTTACGGGGCGGGATGCCTGATCACCGAGGGCGCGCGCGGCGAGGGCGGGTACTTCACGAATGCGAATGGCGAGCGCTTCATGGAACGCTATGCGCCGACCGCCAAGGACCTGGCCGGTCGCGACGTGGTCTGCCGAGCGATCACGGTAGAGATCCTGGAAGGCCGCGGATGTGGCCCGAACAAGGATTACATCGAGCTACGGCTTTCGCATCTGCCGCGCGACATCCTGGAAACCCGGCTGCCCGGCATCAAGGAAACCGCGCGCATCTTCGCCGGCGTGGACTTGACCCGCGAGCCGATCCCCGTGCTGCCGACCGTCCATTACAACATGGGCGGCATCCCAACCAACTTGCATGGGGAGGTGGTGACGCTGCGCGACGGGAACCCGGACGCTGTCGTTCCGGGTCTGATGGCGATCGGGGAAGCGGCTTGCGTCTCGGTGCATGGCGCCAACCGCCTTGGGTCGAATTCCCTGATCGACCTTATCGTCTTCGGACGCGCGGCTGCCCATAGAGCAATCGCCACCGTCTCGCCCGGCGAGAGCCATGCAAACCCGGACCGGCAGAGCGAGGAGCAGGCCATTGCCCGGTTCGACCGCATCCGCTGGGCACGGGGACCACGGACATGCGGTGAGCTTCGGTCGGAGATGCAGCATGCGATGCAGCGCCATTGCGCGGTGTTCCGCGATGGCCCCTTGCTGACCGAAGGCGTGGCGATCGTCGATCGTCTTTATCACGGCCTGCGTTCCGACCTCGGTCTCGCCGACCACGCACTGGCCTGGAACACCGATCTTGGTGAAGCGATCGAACTCGACAACATGATGCGGCAGGCCAACGTCAGCATGCAGTCGGCACTGGCACGGACCGAGAGCCGCGGCGCCCATGCGCGCGAGGATTACCCGGCACGCGACGACGTGAACTGGCTGAAGCACACGCTGGCCTGGATGGACGAGGACGGACGCGTCGCCATCGATTATCGGCCGGTGCACATGAATACGCTGTCGAACGAAGTCAATCCTATCCCGCCGAAGGCTCGGGTCTATTGAGGCAGGTCGGGCTGGGGTCGTACCCGTATCGTCATGCGACCAATGAGGTGGGGACTTACGTTTCGTTCCTGGCTCAGAATCATATCTGGTGAACAGGAACCCTTGCAAGGAGGTCCAGCGTTGGCCAATCCCCTCCCCGCCACGGTTGGCGTTGATCATGTCGGATTGAGTGTTCGGAATCTTGATGGCACATGCCGCTTCTTTTGCGATTGCCTCGGATGGAGCGTTGTCGGCGAGCGGCCTGATTATCCTGCCGTTTTCGTTTCCGACGGCTGCCAGTTGGTCACTTTGTGGCAAGTCGAGTCACCGGAACGCGCAATCGCGTTCGACCGGCGCGGCAATATCGGCTTGCACCACCTCGCGCTGGCTGTGGCGGACCGGGCAGGACTGGACGCGCTGCACGAACGCATCGCGACATGGCCGGGCGTCGTCGTGGAATTCGGCCCCGCTCTCTCCGGGAAAGGACCGAAGTTCCATTTCATGGTGCGGGAGCCGAGCGGCATCCGGGTTGAGTTCGCGTACGATCCACGCCTGGAGGCGGTGCGCAAGCGATCATGACAGGACCTGCCATGTGCGATCCCCATCACCGGCAGCCTGCCCCGCCGCGCGCTCGGAACGTTACGATATCGATTTCACAAGGTAGCTGGAATTGGCGGCAGGAGATACCTCTACCCCTCGACGCCGATCCGGTCCCGGAGTTCCAGCCACCAGCCATAAGAGGGCGGCCAGCGTTCCCATTTCGGGTCGATCCCCAGCGCCTGGGCAGCGTGCAGCCCCCAGTGCGGGTCCATCAAGGCCTCACGCCCGATGGCGATCAGGTCGGCCTGGCTGGCTTGCAGGATCGCCTCGGCCTGCGGTCCGTCCAGGATCACGCCGACCGCCATCGTGGGGATGCCGGTGTCTCGGCGGATCGTCTCGGCATAGGGCACCTGGTGACCGCGCTTCAGCTTCACCCTTCGCTTGGCGAAATCCATGATGGAGTTTTCAGCGCGAATCCCCCCGGAAGAGCAATCGATCAGGTCGACGCCGCGCGCCGCCAACTCCTGCGCCAGGACACAACTGTCGCCGATGGTCCAGCCATCGTTGCGGGTGTCCAGGTCGGGACGCCAATCCACGCAGGACAGACGGAAGAACAGCGGCTTGTCACCGGGCCAATTGGCACGGACGCTCTCTGCGATCTCCAAGGCGAACCGCATACGGTTTTCCAGGCTGCCGCCATACGCGTCGGTGCGCTTGTTCGCCACCGGCGAGAGGAAGGTGTGGATCAGGTACCCGTGCGCCGCATGGATATCGAGGACGTCGAACCCGGCTTCTGCCGCCCTGCGGGCCCCGGCGCCATAGTCCTCGACCAGCTTGGCGATTTCCGCCGCCGTCATGGCCCGCGGCGTGTGCCAGCCGGAGATCGTACTGGAGGCGGTCGAAGCAACCGGCTGCCATGGCGGCTCGCCTTTCGCCGCTTCGGCTTCGCCGAGCGGACCGAGCCCTTCCCAGGGGCGCTGGCGGGAGGATTTGGGGCCGGCGTGGTGCAACTGCGCGGCGGCGACGCTGCCGTTGTCGTGCAGGAAGTCGGCGATGCGACGCAGGCCAGAGACATGCTCGTCTGACCAGATGCCCATGTCGCCATAGGTGTTGCGACCGATGGGGTCTACGATCAGTGCCTCGGTCATTACGGTACCGGCGCCGCCGACGGCGTATTTCGCCAGATGCTGGAACAGCCAGTCGTTCAGCTTTCCGTCGGGGCCGGCTTTGTACATCTGCATCGGCGAGATCACGATGCGGCTGGGAAACGTCACCCCCCGCAAGGTGAACGGGGAGAACAGCATCGTGGACGTCACGCGGCGGCGGCCTGGTTCGTAACGAAGTCCGGGGGCGGAGGCAGATCGGCGAACTGCGTCACCAGCGCCTTGTACGCAGCGACGACATCGGCCGCGCCACCGTCGGCCGGGGCGGGCGCATCGCCGATCGCGGCGAAGATCTTGTGCTTGACGAAAAACCGCCAGGTGACGGGAACGATCCCGAGGATCGCCGTCAGTGCCGCATACCGTCCAGGCGTCCAAGTCGCTTCGAACGCCGCTCGACCAGCGCCGTGGCCGAAGACGGTGTCGGTGCTCCTCTGTGCTTTTTCGACCCGCAGGGCGGTCGTGGCCTGGGTATCGACGGCACCGTCCGCGATCACCACGCCGTAGTCGTCGCGCGCGCTGGCGAGCGAGACCAGGCCGCGGCGGACGTCGTCCAGCACGGCGGCCTCGGGGCGTTCCAGCGGATTGCCGTAACCGCCGGCGCCGGGACCCTGGATCAGGATGACGTCGCCAGGGTCGCAAGGGACGATATCGGCCGACCCCAGTTCAACGGCCTGGTTCCCGCCAGGGTTCTTGACGAAGCGTGACACTCGGCCCGCCTTGCCGCCGCAGAGGCCCCAGGCCGAAAAGCGGGACCGGTCGCGGTTGCGTGCGGTGACCATCGACTGCGGCGCGAAGAGCTGGAATTCCATCTCCAACGCCGATCCGCCCCGATGCTTTCCAGGTCCACCCGAATCCGGCACCAGACCATAGCGGCGGACACGGATCGGGACTTCGGCTTCGTTGATCTCAACCGGCGTGTTCTTCAGATAGGACATGTTGGCGCCGCAGCCCTCGGCGCCGTCGCCCCAAGGGTCGCCGCCGGCGCCGCCGCCGACAGGCCCGACCGAGGCCATCACCGTGCGTCCGGTTCGCGTCGTGGTCTTGACGTTCATGATGCTGACCCCGCTTCCGGGCGAGGCGGGCAGGCGATCCGGGAGCGCCTTGCAGAACGCGCCGATCACCGCGGTCTGGGCCAGGTTGCACATCAGGCTGCGCATGCCGACTGCGGCAGGCTCCACGGCATTCATCACCGTGCCTGGCGGCAGGATCGCCCGTGCCGGCCGCACCATGCCGAAATTCAGGTTGATCGTCGGATCGAGCGCGTAAAGCGAATAAACCACACCGACCATCGCCAATGCGTGTCGTTCCTTGCCGCCGGTCGGCATGTTCAGCGACGATACCAGTTGCGGATCGCTGCCGGTGAAATCGACGGTCAAACTGTCGCCATGGATGCGCAGCGTGACCGCCACCCGCACAGGATAGCCGCCGGCCTGGTCCTCATCGACATAGTCGGCGAAGAACCACTCGCCGTCCGGCAAGGAGCGGATCAGCGTGCGCGCCTGCTGTTCGGAGTAGTCCAGCAATGCGTCGAGGCCTTGCTTGAACCCGTCACGGCCAAACCGATCGATGATCTCGTGGATCTTGCGCTCACCCACGTTGACGCAGGCGAGTTGGGCGTTCATGTCGCCCCAGTTCTGTTCCGGCAGGCGGACATTGCGGGCGATCAGATTGACCAGTTCCTGGTTGATCATCCCGTCCCGTACCAGCCGCATGGGCGGAATCCGCAGGCCTTCCTGATGGATTTCCGTCAGGCTGCGCGACAGCGTCGCAGGCACGGCGCCGCCGACATCGGTGTTATGGATATGGCAGCCGACGAAGCACACCAATTGCCCATCGCGGAACACCGGTTTCCAGATATGCGTATCCGGCGTATGGGTAGCGACGAAGCCGGCATAGGGATCGGAGGTGATGCAGACGTCGCCCTCCCTGTAATCGAAACGATCCAGCACCCCGCCATAGTCAAGGTTGGTGTACCAGGTGGCGCCGAAGGTAGTGGGGGAGGCTACGGTCAAGCCTTCCGGTGTCAGCACCTGGCAGGAAAAATCTTCGGTTTCCTTCACGAAGGTGGAGTGCGCGGTGCGCATCAGGGTCCAGCCCATGCTCTCCGCCGTGGCGGTGCAGTAATTGTGCAGGATCTGCAGCGTGGTGCTGTCGAAGGTCATGCCCCTTTCTCCTGAACGATGCGCAGATTGGTGTGCTCGTCCACGCGGCCGACGAAGCCGGGGGGCACGACGGTGGTGCAGTCCTCTTGCATGATCACTGCCGGGCCGGCGAAGGCCTGCCCGGCGAGCATGGTCGTGCGTTCATACAGTGCCGCCTCGCACCAGCCGCCATCCAGCCAGACCTTGGCGTTGCCGATCGATACCGCCGGCCCTGGATGCGACGCCTGGCGCGGAAGCAACGGTTTGGCGGTGGTGCCGATGATGACCAGACGCACCGCGATGACCTGCAGCAGCGCATCCCGGTCTGCATGGCCGTAGACACGTTCGTGCGCCCGGTGGAAGGCTTCGGCGATCGCTTTCGTCTCAGCCGAAAGCACCATGTCGGCAGACAGCGGCGTGTCGATCTCGAAGGATTGGCCACGGTAGCGCATGTCGGCCGAGTAGACGAGGCGATACGGTCCCTCGAATCCCTGATCGTCACGCAGCCAGCGTTCGGCGCGCAGGCGCAGCCCGTCGAACGCATCACGCATCTGTTCTGCGGCGGCGTCGTCGAGATCGAGATAAAGCGTCGCCAGGAAGTCGTTCTTCAGGTCGGCGATCAGTCCGCCCAAGGCCGACAGCACGCCGGGCGTCGGCGGCACCAGGGTTTCCTGCATGCCCAGGTCGCGCGCCAGGAAGCAGGCCATCATCGGACCGGCACCGCCGAAAGCGAGGCAGGCAAATTCCCGCAGGTCGACGCCGAAGCGGGAGACCAGGCCGCTGACCTCGGCGTACATGCCGGAGACGGCGATGCGGATGATGGCTTCGGCGGTTTCCTCGATGCCGCGTCCCAGGCGTGAGGCCAGCACGCCAATCGCATCACGCGCCTTGTCCCGGTCCACGGTGACGGCGGAGTAGCCCAATGCGGCGTTGCCCACCAGACCGCAGGCGACGAACGCATCGGTGATGGTCGGACGCGTGCCGCCACGGCCGTAGCAGGCGGGACCCGGCCGGGAGCCGGCGCTTTCCGGCCCGACCTTCAGCACGCCCAGCCGATCGACCCAGGCGATCGAACCACCGCCTTCGCCGATCGAACTGACCGAGACCGAGGGGATGTAGATGTTGAAATCACCGATCCGCTCCCCCACGCCATATTGCGGCTGGCCGTCGATGATGAGCGCGACATCGGCGCTGGTGCCGCCGATGTCGAGACTCATGCAGCGGGGGACCCCGGCGATGGCAGCGACATGGCTGGCGCCGATCACACCCGAAGCCGTGCCGGACAGGATCATCTGCACGCACTCGCTCTTGCCCTGTTCGGCGGTCATGACGCCGCCGTTGGACTTGGTCAGTCGCGGTTCGACCGGCACGCCGGCTTGCTTCAGCGCCGCCTGGAGTTGCGTCAGGTAGTGCGCGACGCGCGGCTGCACATAGGCGCCGATCGCCGCGGTGATGGTGCGTTCATATTCGCGGATGATCGGCCAGGTCTCGCTGGAGCAGAATACCGGCAGGCCGGGGGCCAGTTCGGCGACGATCGCCTTGACCTGCTGCTCATGCGTGCCGTTGCGATACGCATGCAGCAGGGCGATGACGATGCCTTCGGCATTGGCTGCCTGCGCGGCCTTCACGGCCTTTTCCACGCTGGCGCGATCGAGCGGGGTTTCGATCTCTCCCGCCGCGGTCAGCCGTTCGGCGATGCCGAAGTTCATGTCGCGCGGGATCAGCGGGGCCGGGCGCTTCGACAGCAGGTTGTACATGTTGGGAATCTTCAGTCGAGCGACTTCCAGCACGTCGATGAAGTTCTCGGTCGTGAACAGCGCGAGCTTCAGCCCCTTGCGCTGGATGACGGTGTTGACGCCGACCGTGGTGCCGTGGGTGAAGTAGACGATCTCCTCTGGCGGGATCTTATAGCGTTCGCCCAACTGCCGGATGCCTTCCATGACTTCGGCACCCGGTTCGTCGGGGCGGGAGAAGACTTTCAGACTCTGCAGGCGATTGCTGGACTCGTCGAAGACGGCGAAATCCGTGAACGATCCCCCGATATCGACGCCGACACGATAACCCATGGGTTCGCTCCTTACGGACCGGGAGGCTCAGCGCCCGATCTCCTTGTTCCACCGCTCTATCCATTGTCCCTGGATCTCACCGATCTTGCGGTAGGGCGGAAAGATCAGCTCAGAGGTCGGGGTAATCTCGTTCGCAACCTTCGGATCGAAGGTCGCGTCCTTATTGGCGATGCCATAGCGGATGGCGCTGCCGAAGCAGGACTGCGCCTCCTTGTTAAGGGCCATGTTGGCGAATTCGTAACCCAGCGGCGAGCCGTTCTTGATCTTCTGAATCCAGGTCATGGCGACGACCACGCCCGGCTTGGGGGAGATATACTTGAAATCCGGGTTGCCATCGTCAATGAAGGAATAGGCGCGTCCGTCCCAATACAGCGCCATGTCGATATCGCCGCTTTTCAGCGCATTCAAGACCGTGTTGGGATCGAACCAGAACGACAGGTTGCCGCTGTCGCGCATCTTCTTGATCTCTTTCAATCCCGGCTCGATATTATTGACGTCGCCACCGTATAGCTTGGCGAACCACCAGACCGAGATCGTCAGGCCACCACTGGGATAGGTGACGGTCGGCATCATCGCTTTCCATTTGCCGGCGATGGTGCCGTCGACGAACTCTTTCCATGTCTTAGGCGGGTCCTTCACCGTCTTGGAATTGTAGATGATCCCCATCGCGCCATAGTTGTGCACGGCGCCGTAGCCGTCGGTGATATGCTGGAACTCCGGCTTCTCGAGCGCGATGTTCGGGACGTTCTGAGGGGTGAACGTGTCGATCAGACCGCGGTCGGCGGCGACATAGCTGGTTTCGGTGGCGTTGTAGATGACGTCGATCGGCGGCTTGTCCTTGTTGGCGGCGATCTGGTTCAGCCACTGGAGCGGGGAACCGAGCACCACATCCACCGTCTTGCCGGTCTTCTTTTCGAACGGCGCGATGATGCATTTCTTGAGGCTTTGTTCCCAGACTCCGCCGAAAGCGCCGACCACCAGGTCGGCAGCCTTGGCGGCACCGCCGCCCATCAGCAGAAGCGCTGCCGCGCCGAGGATGAACCGCCGCGTTTGAGCCCCCATAACCGCTCTCCTGTCCGATCGCTTTTTTACCGATCTGTGTCTCGACCGGCGAAGCCTATTCACTATACTGAACATGACGCAAGGGGTCGCGACCAAAAAATCTGCGCTCTTTCAGGGTGTAGTGACGCCCAAAGGGCCGCATATCGAGTTTTCGTCGACGGTTGCGACAGTGCCTTGCCGAGCATTGTGTTTCGATATATTGAAACGAGTGTCTGTTATGCAGACGGACCCCAGGGACGACCGACAGGAAACCATGCGTGGGGAAGCAAGTTCTGGACCAGCAAGCCGATACGCCTGAATCCACGGCGGATGACGCTCGGGTCGGCAAGGCGCTGCGCCGCCTGCGCCGCGACAAGGGGCTGTCGCTGAAGGAACTCGCCCTGAAGTCCGGCGTCTCCGTCGGGATGCTGAGTCAGATCGAGCGCGATCTCGCCAACCCGTCCCTACGTTTGTTGACACAGATCCGCACGGCACTCGGCGTCACCGTCTCCGATCTCTTCGACGATGCCCCGCCACCGGCGGCCGATCCCACCTTCGTGCGTCGCGCGGACCGGCGCGGCTGGCTGGAACTCGGTTATCTCAGCAAGGAATTGTTGTCGCCGCATGCACCGCACAACCTGCAGTTCATGATCTTGCACATCCCGCCAGGCAGCACATCCGGTGACCAGCCGCTCAGCTACCCTGCCGAAAAAGGCGGCATGATCCTGAATGGATCGTTGATCCTGAAGGTGAAGGACCGGGAGGTGCTGCTGCACCAGGGCGACAGCTTCCTGTTCGACAGCCTCGATCCGCATAGTTTCCGCAACCCGACCGATGAAACCGCTCAAGTGCTCTGGATCATCGGCGCCGTCAGGGTCGATCGCCAACTGTGACCGTCCTTGCACCTCCGCTCCGGCTCGTCGATGTCAGCAAGAGTTTCGGCGGCGTGCAGGTGCTCAAGCCGCTGCGCCTCGACATGGTGCAGGGCGAGATGCTGGCATTGCTGGGCCCCTCCGGCTGCGGCAAGACCACCACCCTGCGTCTGATCGCGGGGTTCGAGGTGCCGGACACCGGCAGCGTGGTCATCAACGGCCGCGACATGACCGCGATGCCGCCGAACAAGCGCGGCCTGGGCATGGTGTTCCAGAACTACAGCCTGTTCCCGCACATGACCGTGGGCGAGAACGTTGCCTTCGGCCTGCGCATGCGCGGCGCCAGCGCCGCCGAAAAGACGAAGCGCGTGCGGGCCATGCTGCAGATGGTTCGACTTGAAAGCTTCGAGGACCGGCGCATCAGCCAACTCTCGGGCGGCCAGCAGCAGCGCATCGCCCTGGCACGCGCCCTGGCGACGGAGCCATCGATCCTGCTGCTGGATGAGCCGCTGGGCGCGCTGGACAAGAACTTGCGCGAACGCATGCAATTCGAGTTGCGCGACATCCAGCACCGGCTGGGCATCACCTGCATCCTGGTCACCCACGACCAGGAGGAGGCGCTGACCATGTCCGACCGCGTCGCGGTCATGGCGCATGGGGAGGTGAAGCAGGTCGGTCACCCGACCGACGTCTATGAACGCCCCCGTTCCCGCTTCGTCTCGGAATTCCTTGGTACGGCCAACATCTTCACTGGCACGGTGAAGGCGCAGGAAGGGGCGGCCTGGCGTGTCGCGATCGACCCGCGGGGTTGTGCCGAACCACTGATCGCGGCGGAAACCCTGCAGCTTGGACAGCGGGTCACGCTGGCGGTGCGGCCCGAAAAGCTAGTGCTCGGCCCACCGAAAGCCGACGCGATCACGGCCCGCGTGCGCGACATCGTGTTCCGCGGCGCCTATTTTGCCTATGAGTTGACGCTGCCGAACCAGGAGCAGCCGCTGTTCGTCTATACCCAGAAGCGGGAAGCCGTGCCCGATGACGGCATCGTCGGCCTCACCTGGGCCCCCGACAGCGCCGTGATCCTGGAAGAACCAGCATGAGCGCCCGCCCCGGATCGTACCGCTTGACCTCACCGGTGTGGTGCGTGCCGGTGATCCTGTTCCTGGCGATGTTCTTCATCGTGCCGCTCGCCGCCAACCTCGCGCGCACCGATGCGCCGCAAGGATGGTTCTTCTACTATCAGAAGCTGCTGTACGATCCCTATTACGCCGGGGTGCTGTGGGAGACGGTCAAGGTCAGTCTGATCACCACGCTGGCCTGTCTGGTCGTCGGCTACCCGGTGTCTTATTTCATGGTGCGCCACGCCGGACGCTGGAACGCGCTGATCGTGTTCTGCATCGTGGCGCCGCTGCTGACCTCGATCATCATGCGCACCTTCGGCTGGCGCGTGCTGCTGGCGCGCAAGGGGCTGCTGAACACCCTGCTGATGGATATCGGCCTGGTCACGCGGCCCGAAAACCTCGCCGACGACCGGATCGCCGTCTACATCGGCCTGGTCCACGTGCTGGTGCCGTTCATGGTGCTGTCGATCACCGCGGTGCTGCAGGGCGTCGACGTCAAGCTGGAGGAATCCGCCCGCGTCCTGGGCGCCGGGCGGTCGCGCACCTTCCTGCACGTGACGCTGCCGCTTAGCATCGAAGGCATCGCCACCGGCTGCATCCTGGTCTTCGTCATCACCAACGGCAGCTTCCTGACCATGCTGCTGCTGGGCGGCAGCAAGATCACCACACTGTCGCTGCTGATCTACCAGCAGTTCACCACGACCGAGGATATCGGCTTCGCCGCGGCGATGGGCAACATCCTGATACTGGTCGCCGTGCTGTGCTTCATCGTGCAATACGCGCTGCTGCGGCGCCGAAACGGATCATGATGGCGCCGTCCGTAGAAAATTCGATCCCGGAACGGGGTGCAGCATGACCGCATGGCGGAGACTGTTCCACTCCGGCAGCGGCGCGACGATGCTGCTGACGGCCTATGTCATCCTGTTCCTGGTCTTCATCCTCCTGCCGATCGCCGCGGTGATCGTCGTTTCGTTCTCCAGCGCCTCCTACATCGCTTTTCCGCTGCCCGGGTTCAGCGTCGCGTGGTACGCCAAGATGGCGGCCAACCATGACTTCACCAGTTCCCTGACAACCTCGATCGAGTTGGCGCTCGTCTCCGCCTGCATCGGCGCCCTGCTCGGCTGCCCGGCCGCGCTGGCGCTGGCACGGTCGCGCGGCGTGGGCGCAGGACTGCTGGCGAACCTGCTGCTGGCACCGATCAGCGTGCCGGCGATCGTCCTGGGATTTTCCCTGCTGTATTTCCTCTCAGCGCTATCGTTCGGCCTGTCCTTCGGCGCGCTGCTGGTGGCCCATTCCGTCGTCGCCATCCCGTATATCGTCCGGACCGTGCTCGCGACCTATCGTGCCGTGTCGACCAATCTCGAAGAATCCGCCTCGGTCCTGGGCGCATCCCGGTGGCAGGTGCTGTGGCACGTGACACTGCCGATGGTGCGGCCGGGTATCTTCGCCGGGGCGATGTTCGCGGTGCTGACGTCGCTCGACAACCTGCCTCTGTCGTTTTTCTTCGGGACCGCGACGGTCAATACGCTGCCGGTCGTGATGCTGAACTACATGCAGAACAATTTCGACCCCTCCATCGCCGCGATCAGCGTCGTGCAAATGTTGATCGCCGTCGCAACCTTGCTGGTGCTCGACCGGGTCTACGGCATCGAGCGCCTGACAGCCGCATAGGATTGATCATGGACACAGCCTGGGAAGCGATCTCGCCACCGCTCGAGCGGGTCACCGGGGCGTCAAAGCTGCCAGAGCGGGCGGACGTGGTGGTGATCGGAGGCGGGATCGCCGGGGTTTCAGCGGCATATTTCCTGGCGAAGAAGGGCCATTCGGTCGCGTTGCTGGAAAAGGGCCTGATCGGAGCGGAACAGTCCAGCCGCAACTGGGGCTGGTGCCGCCAACAGAACCGCGACAAGGGTGAGTTGCCGCTGATCAAGCACGCCATGACGCTGTGGGACTCGCTGCCGGCCGAAACCGGGGCCGATTTGGGGTTCCGCCGCACCGGCCTGGTCTACGTCACTCGCGACCCGGCGGAGCTGGCGACATGGGAAGCCTGGTGCGACATGGCGCGCGATTACCAGGTCGGCAGCCGGATGCTGACGGCGGCGGAGGCCAGGGCAATGACGCCCGGCAACAGCCGGGCGGATTGGATCGGCGGGGTGCATTCGCCGCAGGACGGCCGAGCGGAACCTACCGTCGCCGCGCCTCGCCTCGCCGCGGCCGCGCGGAATCTGGGGGTCAGCGTACTGCAGGGATGCGCCGTCCGAGGCCTGGAAACCACCGGCGGCCGGATCAGCGGCGTGGTCACCGAGGCCGGACGCATCGCCACCAGCGTCGTGCTGTGCGCGGC
>NZ_DASZTJ010000088.1:0-25602 GCF_035548235.1 Rhodopila sp. | reverse complement strand
ACAAATGGTGACCGGGGCCGACCTTCGCGGCGCCGCCGCCGATGCCCGGTCCCGGCACCCAGGCCATGCAGGAGAGAGGCGCATGTCTGCCCGGTCGATCCGCCTCTGGTCCGTGATCCATAAATGGACGAGCCTTCTGTGTACGCTGTTCCTGCTGGTGATCTGCCTGACCGGCCTGCCGCTGATCTTTCGAGAGGAAATCGGGGATTGGCTGAACGACGACCCGCCTTACGCGGCGATGCCGCCGGATACGCCGATGGCGTCGCTGGACGGCATGGCGGCCCAGGGCCTGCACCGCTATCCCGGCCAGATCGTCACCTCCATCTTCGTCGATGACGATGAGCCGAAAGTGCTCGTCTTCATGGCGCCGTCCTGGCGAGCCTTTATCGATGATCCGCGCAGCCGGCATTGGTTGAAGTTCGATGCCCGCACGGCGCGGCTGCTCCACGACTCCGATCCGATGTCGAAAGGAGGTCCCGATTTCCTGACGCTGATGCTGCGTCTTCACACGGATCTTTTCGCCGGCCTGCCGGGGTCGCTGTTTCTTGGGGCCATGGGCTGCGTTTTCGTGGCGGCCCTGGTGTCCGGCGTCGTTCTCTATGCGCCGTTCATGCGGCGGCTGCCCTTCGGCACCGTGCGGGCCAGACGGTCGCGCCGGCTGCGGTGGCTGGACCTACACAACCTGCTCGGCGTGGTCGCTGCCGCCTGGATGCTGACGCTGGGACTGACCGGCGTCCTGAACGAGCTGACCATGCCCCTCTTCGCGCTCTGGCAGAACACCGACGTCAGGGCCATGCTGCATCGCTGGCAGGGGGAGGCGCCGCCGACGGGGGCCGACCTCAGCTCTCCGGACGCGGCCTTCCGGGCGGTAAAGGCCGCTCTGCCGGGCATGGAGGTCGTCAGCCTGGTCTACCCGGGTTCTCCCTTCGGCACGCCGTTTCATTACGTACTATGGGCCAAGGGTACCACGCCGCTGACCAGCCGCCTGTTCAGCCCGGTGCTCGTCGATGCCAGGACCGGCGCGCTGACGGCCGTCATGCGAATGCCCTGGTATCTGCGGGCCCTGGAATTGTCGCGGCCTTTGCATTTCGGCGACTATGGGGGAATGCCGCTCAAGATCATCTGGGCATCGCTCGACATCGCAACCATCGTGGTGCTTGGAAGCGGCCTCTACCTGTGGCTGAAGCGCGGCCGGATCCCGATGGAATCGCAACGACCGGGGAACGAGACGATATCCATGCAAGAGGCGCCCGTCCGGACGGCGGCGGAATGACATGACGCCCCCGGCGATCGGTCGTCCCGCGGTCTGGCGCTGGCCGATCGCGATAGCCATGCTCACCGTGTTCGGCCTGTTCGCGGCCCTGCTGGGCCAGGGCGGCGTCTGGCTTTGGCTCTCATGGGCCGCCCTTGCGTTTCCCTTGGCGGTGATCCTCGCCTGCCTCTCCCGATCGGGGAAAGCGGGACGGCAGGGCCGGTGAACGATACGGCCCGGCGCCCGTCGGGGCCGTGGCCCGCTTGTCCCTGGTGCCTGCCCCTACCGCGCCAGCAGCCGCTCCAGGATCCGCCCCTCGATCGCCGCCGCCCGCGGGTCGCCGTGGCGGCGGGGGCGGGGCAGGTCGACCGCGACGTCCATCGCCACCCGCCCGGCGTCCAGCAGCAGGATGCGGTCGGCCAGCGTCACCGCTTCGGACACGTCATGCGTGACCACCAGGGCGGTGAAGCCGCGTTCCAGCCAGACCTGCTCGATCAGCGCCTGCATCTCGATCCGGGTCAGCGCGTCCAGCGCGCCCAACGGCTCGTCCAGCGCGAGCACCGCCGGATTGCTGACCAGCGCCCGCGCCAGCGCGACGCGCTGCTTCTGCCCGCCCGACAGCACCGACGGCCAGCCGCCGCCGCGTTCCGCCAGCCCGACCTGGCGCAGGGACTCCCGGGCCAGCCCGCGCCGTTCCCGGTTCGGCGGCATGTGGGACAGGCCGACCTCCACGTTCGCCGCGATCCGCTGCCAGGGCAGCAGCCTTGGCTCCTGGAACATCAGCCGCACCCGCTTGCCCCAGCCTTTGGCCGCGCCGTCGACGGCGATATCGCCCGCGGTCGGCTCGTCCAGGCCCGCCAGCAGCCGCAGCAGCGTGCTCTTGCCGCAGCCGCTGCGCCCGACGATGGCGACGAACTGGCCGGACGCGATCTCCAGGTCGATGCCGCGCAGCACGTCATGCGCGCCGAAGGACCGCGTGACGCCGGACAGGCGTAGCGCGGCCCCCGCGCTGCTGCCGCGCAGGTTCAGGTCCGGGACGGGGGAAACGACGTTGACGGTCATGCTTCAGGCCTTTGCATAAACGGGGTTCCACCGCAGGCAGACGCGTTCCAGCAGCCGCGCGATGCTGTCGGCCAGCTTGCCCAGCCCGGCGTAGATCAGGATCGAGACCACCACGACGTCGACCATCAGGAACTCCCGCGCGTTCATCGCCATGAAGCCGATGCCGGAAGAGGCCGAGATCGTCTCCGCCACGATCAGCGTCAGCCACATGATGCCCAGCCCATAGCGCAGGCCGACGAAGATCGAGGGCAGGGCGCCGGGGAAGACGACCTGCCGGAACACCGCGCGCCGGCTCAGGCCGTAGGCACGGGCCATCTCCAGCAAATGCGGGTCCACCGAGCGGACGCCGTGCAGCGTGTTGACGTAGATCGGGAAGAACACGCCCAGGGCGACCAGGAACAGCTTCGCCTCCTCGCCGATGCCGAACCACAGGATGACCAGCGGGATCAGTGCCAGATGCGGGATGTTCCGCAGCATCTGCAGGGTGGTGTCGGTCAGCGTCTCGCTCAGCGACGACAGGCCGTTGAGCATGCCCAGCGCGAAGCCGATGCCGCCGCCCACGGCGAAGCCGGCCAGCGCGCGGGCGCTGCTGACGCCGATATCGCGCCACAACTCACCGCTGCGGGCGAGTTTCAGGAACGCTTCGGCCACCGCGCCCGGCGACGGCAAGGTCTGCTGGTCGATCCAGCCGGCCGATACGCCCGCCTGCCAGATGACAAGCAGCAGGCCGGGGACCAGCCAGGGCAGGGCGCGCTTCGATGTCCCGACCATCGACCTCACGCCGCGGCCAGCCTTGGCTCCGCCGCGCGGAAGTCGCGTCCCGGCGCATGCGTCCGCTGGCCCACGCCCAGCACCGGGAACAGCAGCTCCGCCACCCGATACGCCTCCTCCAGGTGCGGGTAGCCCGAGGCAATGATCGTCCGGACCCCCAGGGCCTGGTATTCGCGCAACCGGGCGGCGACGGTCTGGGGGCTGCCGACCAGGGCGGTGCCGACGCCGTGGCGCACCAGCCCAACGCCGGCCCACAGGTTCGGGCTGATCTCCAACTGGTCGCGCCGGCCGCCATGCAGTGCGAGCTGGCGCAACTGCCCGATCGAGTCGGTGTCGGCGCGCAGCCGCGCCTGGGCCGCTGCGATCGTCTCGTCGGACAGGTGGCTGATCAGCCGGTTGGCGGCTTCCCACGCTTCCTCATCCGTTTCGCGCACGATCAGGTGTACGCGCAGGCCGAAATCCAGCTTCCGGCCTCGCCGGGCCGCCGCCGCTCGGGCCGTATCCAGCTTTTCCTTCACTTGGGCAGGCGGCTCGCCCCAGGTCAGATACGTGTCGACATGCGCCGCCGCGACCTCGATCCCCGCCGGCGAGGACCCGCCGAACCACAGCGGCGGATGCGGCTTCTGCACGCTGTCGAAATAGCCCAGGGAGGCGTCCTTCGCGCGGAGGTAGTCGCCGACGAAATCGACTGCCCCGTCGCGCAGCAGCCTGCGCCAGATATGCAGGAACTCGTCGGTCGCCGCGTAGCGCTGGTCGTGGTCGAGGAAGATGCCGTCGCCCGCCAGTTCCTTCGGCTGGCCGCCGGTGACGATGTTCAGCAGCAGGCGGCCCTCGCTGATCCGGTCCAGCGCGGCGGACTGCCGGGCGGCAAGGTTGGGGGTCAGGTAGCCCGGCCGCAGCGCCAGCAGGAATTTCAGGGTCCGGGTCTGCGGCGCCAGGGCGGAGCCGACCATCCAGCCGTCGAGGCAGTTGTTGCCGGTCGGCAGCAGCGCACCGCCGAAGCCCAGCCGGTCGGCGGCCTGGGCGATGTCGCGCAGATAGCCGATATCGGCGGGGCGATGGCCTTTGTCGGTGCCGAGATAGGCGCCGTCGCCGCTGGTCGGCAGGAACCAGAACAGGTTCAGGGGTTCGGTCATCGGATGCGTCCCTATGCGGTGGGGTGCCAGACGGCGGACGCCACCTGGATGTCGGCCGGGATCAGGTTCAGCGCACGGAACCGGTCGGCGACCTTCTGCTGGCTGTCGACGAACGCCTGGTCCATGAACCGCACCTGGAACGGCGCGCGGTCCACCGCTCGGCCGATCGCCTCGCGGCTGATGCCGGTGGACGCGGCAAGCTGGTCGGCCACCTCCGACCTGTGTGCCCGCGCCCAGGCGCCGGTGGCGATGAAGGCGTCGACCACCTTGGCGGTGACGGACGGGTTGTCGTGGGCGAAGCCGGCACGCGCCAGGAAGAAGGCGTTCTGGCCGCCGACCTGGGCGTCGGTGATCAGCGTGCGCACGCCGGGCCGGGTCTCGAACAGCGCGTAGTAGGGGTCCCAGATGCTCCAGGCGTCGATCGCGCCATGCTCGAACGCCGCGCCGGCGTCGGCGGGGCCGAGATAGACCGGCTGGATCTGGTCATAGGTCAGGCCGGCCTTCTCCAGCACTTTCAGCAGCAGGCTATGGGCCGAGGAGCCGCGTCCGAACGCGATTCTCTTTCCCTTCAACTCGGCCAAGGTCTGGATGGTCGAACCGGCGGGCAGCAGCACGGCCTGGCCGCCGGCGGTCTGGCCGGCGATATAGACGAGGTTGCCGTGCGCCGCCTGCGAGAAGATCGGCGGCGTATCGCCCACGCCCCCTACATCGATGCTGCCGGCGCGCATCGCCTCCAGCATCGGCGGGCCGAACTGGAACTCGGTCCAGGTCACGTCGATTCCCAGCGGCGCGAGCTGGGTCTCCAGCGTCTTGGCGGCCTTCAGCGCGATCAGGATCGGCTCGCCCTTCTGGAAGCCCATCCGCAGGACGCCCGCCGCCTGAGCCCTGCGGACTGCCGACAGGGCCAGGGCGGAGGCCAGGAGCGTGCGTCGGTGAAGGCGTGGACGGGGCGCGCCGCCCCACGCCCGGACCGCGATGCGGTCCGGCCTTATGGCTGTCATGGGTTCTCCTGCGTCAGTGCGTGGCGGAGGACGCCGGTCCGCCCAGGAAGAGGCGTCGGGCGAGGCGCTGGACGTCCGCCAGGGACGGCCAGATGGACCCGTCCAGCTCTTCCAGCCGCATGTCGGTGGCGATGAAGCGGAATCCGGAGTCGAGCCGGACGGCGGCGCCGACAAAGGCACCATCGACGTCGATGATATGGGATTGCAGCATGGGCGTGGCGTCCTTTCGAGGATGGATATGAGGATATTTTTTCTGAAAAAGGCAATATATAGCCTGAAAAAAGATTATTTTTCTTCATGTCTCGGATATCGTCGGGATTTTGCGCTGCAATACGGCCCTGACCGAGTATCACCGTGTCCGTGGGTTGCCGTCCGCCGCCGGCACTGCTTCCATCCGGCGGGCGAAAGGGAGACGGACCGTGGATCAGCAGATCGTCATCGTCGGCGCGGGCCACGCGGGCGGGTCGGCCGCGGCGATGCTGCGGCAGGCGGGATGGACCGGCGGCATCACGCTGATCGGCGACGAACCGATTCCGCCTTATGAGCGTCCGCCGCTCTCGAAGGCGTGGCTGAAAGGGGAGGCGACGGCCGAAAGTCTGGCGCTGCGCCCGGCCGCGTTCTACCCGGATTCGGGGATCGCGCTGCGCCTCGAGACGACCGTCAGCGCGATCGACCGTGCCGGCAAGGCCGTCATGCTGTCCGGCGGTACGCGCCTGCCATACGATATCCTGATCCTCGCCACCGGCGCCCGCGCCCGCCGCTTGCCGATTCCCGGTTCCGACCTGCAGGGCGTGCTGGAACTCCGCAGCGCCGCCGATGCCGACGCGCTGAAGGCGGCCTTGCGTCCCGGCGCCAGGCTGGCGGTGATCGGCGGCGGCTATATCGGGCTGGAGGTCGCGGCGTCCGCCCGAGCGCTGGGGGCCGAGGCGGTGATCGTGGAGCGGGAAAGCCGGGTGCTGGCGCGGGTCGCCTGCCCGCTGCTGTCGCAATTCTTCCACGACTTCCACGTCCGCCAGGGTGTCGCGATCGAGACCGGCGTGCAGGTCGAGGCGCTGACCGGCACGCGCGGCATGGTCAGTGGCGTGCGGGTGGGCGATGGGCGGGTCGTCGCCTGCGACGCGGCGCTGGTCGGCGTGGGGGCGATCGCCAACGATGACCTGGCGCGCGAAGCGGGGCTGGCCTGCGCCAACGGCATCGTCGTCGACCTGGCTGCGCGGACCGACGACCCGGCGATCTATGCCATCGGCGATTGCACCGTCCGGCCGCTGCCGCTGTATGGGCGCACCGGGCGGCTGGAGAGCGTGCCGAACGCCCTGGAGCAGGCCAAGCAGGCGGCGCATGCGATCTGCGGCAAGCCGGCGCCCGCGCCCGAGGTGCCGTGGTTCTGGTCCGACCAGTACGACCTGCGCCTGCAGATCGCCGGCATCCCGTTCGACACGGCCGAGATCGTGGTGCGCGGCGACGTCTCGGCCGGGAAGTTCGCGCTGTTCCATCTGACGGACACGGGCGTCGTGCAGGCGGTGGAGGCGGTCAACGCGTCGATGGAGTTCATGGGCGGACGTCGCATCATCGCCAGGCGCAAGGCCTTGACGCGTGCCAGGATCGAGGATCTGTCCGTTTCGATGCAGCAACTCGCGGCGTGAGGCGCATATTACCGGACAGTATTATCGAGAGATATTCTGTCGCCTCTTCACGATTTTCCAGTCAACAGGTTGCCGTCACTTCATGTTGCCACGACGTATGGTTTCATAAACTTCATCCGCACGCGTTTTGATAGTGGGGTTCCGGAGTCCCGACGCCTTTGCAGGCGTGACAGCGGGCTCATTATCCGATCCCCTTCGTGACTGATACGACTGCGATAATTTCGTGATCGGCCGGATTGTTCTGTCATCACATATTCATTCCGATATCAAATTCAGACCTCGCGCCTCTCGCTTGCCCGACTCGGGAGGTCATGGGGTTCGGTTCGAGATCGGTCCATCATCCTCGTGACTCGGCTCCAACCTTTTGTGAACAATGGGCTTCCGGTTCAGTTCGATTCTGTCCTCGCGGCCGTTGATCGATGCGATCGAAACGTTCTGTTCTTTCACAGTACACGCAGAGTTTGGTTTCGTCGCGTACGGACGCCACGATAGTTTCCCGCCGTCGCCACCAGACGGTCGACGGTGCAGTTCTGAATGGGGCCGCGACGGGGTACCACACATAATCCACCACGTGATCAACCGCCGTGACGGAACGGCGGCTTGTATTGCTTTCGGAATGGCCGCCTACGACTCAACAGCAACAGGAACAGGCTGATGCCCGGCATGGCTGACTCAGACATCGCCATCGACATCGTCCAAACGCACGCCTCCCGCCAGCCAAGAGAAGGTGGCCAAAGTCATCCGCCGGCCCGCAGGTCCACTTTGGTCCTGAGCACCCTGGCCACGATCGGGCTGGATGCGCTGTCGGCGGCGCTGGCTGCCGCGGGATGCTATGCGCTGTTCAATCCGCTGTCGGACTTCACGCTGTCGTCCGTGATCGTGCCGCTGGCGCTGCTTGTGTTGTCGGTCAACGTCAGCTTCCTGGAGCGTGGACTCTATACAGGCACGGAGATCGTGAGCAACCGCCTGAACGGACGGCGTGTCGCACTGGCCTGGGTGCAGGCGGTCGCGCTGGGGACGCTGCTGACCTTCTGCCTCGCGACGTTCGCGAGCGCCAGCGACCTGCGCACGACGTTTGCCGATATGACGCGCATCTTGCGCGGGCCCTGGCTGCCGCTCTTCCTGGTCGTCGGTTTCCTGAGCGTCCTGGGCGCGCGCAAGGTCCGTGTCAGCGCGATCCGCGTGCGCATCGCGTTGAACCGTTCGGTGATCATCGGTGATCCGCGATCGATCGACGACCTTGTCCGGCGGCTTCGCACCGGCGCCGATGGCGCCGCGTTCGACATCGTCGGCGTCGTGGAACTGGATTCGGTCGATCCGGAGGCGAGGAACGCCCGCCTGGACACGCTGGAGCGGATGATCCAGGAGGATACGATCGAAACGGTCCTGGTGGCGTTGCCTTGGACCGCCACCGAAGAACTGCGGCAGATCGTTCACCGGATCTCGCTGTCACCCGTAAACATCTATGTATATCCAGGGATGCACACGCTGAAGTTGCTTCCGGACGTTGATACGCGACGAAACGACGTGCCGCTGCTGATGGTGTGCCACCGACCGATGGAAGGGTGGCGCGCGGCCGTGAAGCGTTTGGAGGATATCGCGGTATCGGGGTTGCTGCTGGCCTTCATCTCGCCGGTCATGGTGGTGATCGCCTGCGCGATCAAGTTGACATCGAAAGGACCCGTGTTCTTCCGCCAGCGCCGCCTCGGCTATAACAACCGGGTGATCGAGGTGCTCAAGTTCCGCTCGATGTATACGCATCTCTCGGATGCCGACGCTTCGGTGCAGACGCTGCGTGGCGACAAGCGTGTGACAAGTGTCGGTGCCCTGCTGCGACGATCGAGCCTGGATGAGCTGCCGCAGTTGATCAATGTGCTGCGTGGGGACATGTCGCTGGTGGGGCCGCGTCCCCATGCGCTGGCCACCACGGCCGGCGGCGTCGCGCTGCACGACGCCGTCCCGGTCTATGCGGCGCGCCATCGCGTCAAGCCCGGCATCACCGGCTGGGCGCAGGTCAACGGCTATCGCGGCGCGCTCGACAGTGTCGAGAAGATCGTCCACCGGGTGGATCACGACCTTTATTACATCGAGAACTGGTCACTCGGTTTTGATCTCAAGATATTGTTCCAGACGGTGTGCCTTGTTTTCGCCGATGACAATGCGTTTTGATTTCGGCGTCCCAATTTCACCCCTTACAGTCCAAGTGAAAAGTAACGCCAGAAACCGTAATGATGCCGGTGGTAACCTGTACTGGAGAAGCACAACGTGAACAGGCTATCGAGTCCAGAGCTGACCATCCTTCGCAAGCCGACGGGCATGTCCGGCCCGGTTGGACCCCACGCGGTCGAAGATAGCCCGCTGTCGCCGGTACGGATCGGCATCGGCGCCGTATCGCGCCACCCTCCGTCCTTCGTGCAGCTTTATTACGCGATCGAGGCGAGGCGGACGACCGCGATGCCTCTTGCGATTCAGTTCGCCTCCCCCAGCCCCGGAGGCGGCGCCAGCACCATCGCGTCCGGCTACGCTCGGGTTGCCGCCGACGATTGCGCCCAGCCGGTCCTTTATATCGACTGCAACGCCGCGGGCCCGGTGCGGCGCCGCGGGAAGCAGGACCCGTCCGCGCCGTCGCTGGCCGACACGCTGCGCCGGGGGGTATCGCTGTCCGAGGCGATTCAGCCCGTGCGCGATACGCGGAACCTGCTTTGGGCACGGCTGGCATCGGGCGATCGGCCGCTGCTCGCCCTGGGCGGCGACCGGCTGCAGGCCTTGCTGGACATGCTGCGCGCGAGCCACCCGGTGATCGTGCTCGACACGCCGCCCACCGACGTCCCCGAGGCCGCCGCGGTGTCGCGGTTCTGTGACGGCACCGTATTGGTCGTCGAGGCCGGGAAGACAAGGCAATGGGAAATCGAAAATGCCAAGGCGCTGATCGAGCGCCTTGGCGGCCAGCCCGTCGGCGCCGTCCTGAACCGGGAACGCACGCTGCTGCCGCGGTGGATGGGCGGTCGATGACATGAACGACGTGATGCTGCCCGTCGAGGCGGCCGTCTGGCCTTTGGGACTGGCGGCGCCCGTACTGTCCGGCATCCGGCCCGATGTGGTCGCGGATCGCAATGACATGCCGCGGCTGGAGCCGGGCCTGGCGCCGCCGTGCGCCGTGCCGCTGTGGCGCCTGGAATGCGCCGACGGCCAACCCATCGACGCCAGGGGCCTGCTCGCGCGGTATTGGCATCGCCGGCCCTATGCCGTCACCCTGCGGCTGGCCTGCTATCCGCCGACTTCGACGGTGGCCGAAATCCTCGATGAAGTCACGATCGGAACGACCGGATCGTGGAATGACTTCCGGGCGTCGGTGGATCGGATGGCGATGCGGCTGGTAAAGGACGCGGTGCAGGGCGGTTCGCGCGGCCCATCGGCCGACGCGCCGGCCGTTGCGCCGTCGGGCCCGACCGGCTGGCTGCAGCGCTGGCGGCGCACCTGGCGCGACCGGCTGACGTCCGAATGGTGGTCCCTGGGCAGCGTCGATGCGCCGCCGGAGGCCATGTTGAGCGACGCATTGCTGCGAGATATCCGCTGGTACGCGCCACAGGCTGGCGAGCGCTATCTTGCCGACCCGTTTCCCCACCCGGGGACCGGAACGATCCTGTGCGAGGAGATGCCGCGCATCGGCGGCATCGGGCGCATCGTCGCGGTAACCCGCGCCGGTGATCGCCGGTGCCCGTCCGACTTGTGCCCATCCGACTTGTGCCCGTCCGACTTGTGCCCATCCGACTTGCCCGTCCTGGATGATGGCCTGCACCACTCCTATCCCTGCACGTTCGCGGCCGGCGAAACTGTCTATTGCGTACCCGAAACATCTATTCGCGGCGGCACGCTGGTCCATATCCTGTCCCCCGATCGCCGCTTGACCCCAATCGCCGAAGTCGCCCCCGACGCTCGGCTTGCCGATCCGACCTTGTTCCGATACCAGGACAAATGGTGGATTGCCTGCACTGACCTCGACATCGGTCCGCACGACAATCTGTGCCTGCTGCACGCTTTGTCGCCCGAAGGACCTTGGCGGCGTCACGATAAATGGCCGGTCAAGATCGATGTCCGCGGTTCCCGCCCTGCCGGGTCGGTGGTCATGATCGGCGGTCGCTTGATCCGCCCGGCCCAGGATTGCGCGGAAGGTTATGGTGCCGCCATCGCGCTGAACGAGGTGATGTGCCTGACCGAAACGACCTTCCGCGAAGTGCGGATCGGAACCCTGCGGCCGGACCCCAATGGCCCCTTCCCGAATGGGCTGCACACGCTGACCCATGACGGGGAACGCTTCTGGGTGGACGGCAAGCGCATCGTCTTCGATCTGGCGGGAAAGCTGGACCGGAAACTGTCGTTGGCTCGTCGCGGACGAAAGGAGCACTGAACCATGTCAGTATCCGTCGCCACGACCAGGACCGCACCGCGTCCGCGCGTCAACGCGCAGCTTGATATCGCCAAGCCGCGCCTGGCGATTTACATGCACGACCTGTCCGGTGGCGGGATCGAACGGCAGAGCCTCGTCATCGCCCAGGAACTGCGGCGGCGCGGAGGGGATGTCACCCTGGTGCTGCATCGCCTGCGCGGTCCGTTGCGGGATCAGCTTCCCGCCGGCCTGCGCGTCGTTGACCTGGAAAGCCGGCGCACATGGGACGACGTGCCGCGGCTTGCCGCGTTCCTCCGCCGCGACAGACCCGATATCCTGGTGGCGAACTTCGATCTCAACAACATCGCGGCGCTGCTGGCCAAGGCGATCAGCCTGAGCCCCACCAAGGTCGTGATCTGCCAGCATAACCCGCTGTCGCGGAGCTTCTATGCCACCGAACGGCGGCTTCTCCGCTATGTCGGGCTGGGCTACCGAGCGCTCGCGCCTTTCGTCAGCATGGCCGTTGGAGTGTCGCCGGGGTTGGCGGATGAACTGCATCGCCTCGGGGGCCTGCCGCGGGAACGGACCGTAACGATCAGCAACCCGGTCATCGGTCCCGATTTCGCCCGCAGTGCTGCCGCGCCGATCGAGCATCCCTGGCTGAACGATCCCACGCGGCCGCTTTTCGTCACGGCTGGCCGCCTGGTGGCGCAGAAGGATCAGGCCACGCTGCTGCGCGCTCTGGCCTTGCATCTGAACCACCGCGATATGCGGAGCCGCCTGCTGATCCTGGGCGAAGGTCCGCTGGAGGCAGAACTCAAGGCGTTGTCTAAATCGCTGGGCTTGGACCAATCCGTCGACTTCCTGGGCTTCCGGCCTGATGCACCGGCCTGGTTCAGCCATGCCGACGCCTTCATCCTGTGCTCGCGCAGTGAAGGTTTCGGCAACGTCATCGTCGAAGCCCTGGGCTGCGGCACGCCCGTCATCGCCAGTGACTGCACTTATGGACCCAGGGACATCCTGGAGGGCGGCCGCTTCGGCCTGTTATTCCCCCCGGGCGACCCGGTTGCCCTCGCTCGAGCCATGGACGAAGTCAGATCGTTGCATACACGTTTTCCTGCCGAAACACTGTGCCAACGCGCAAGCGCTTTCACGTATGATGCCTGCGCCGCTCGCTATGTCGAGGTCTTCCAGGCCTTGACCCCGAAACGCGCCTGGACGGCGCCGGCATGAGGCAGACCTATCGCAACCAGGTCGAAGCGCGTCCGTTCGGCCTGAAATTCAGTCCCGAGTCGGCACGGGACATCGCGCTGACGGCGCTGAATGACGAGCGTATCGAGCAGGAGGGCGTCGCACTCGTCGTCACCCCTAACATCGATCATATCGCAACGATCCGTCGTTCGGCCTCTCTTGCCCAGGCATACAGGAACGCAACTCGTATCGTTTGCGACGGCTGGCCGGTGCAGGCCTATGCCCGGTTCCGGGGGCTGCGCCTGGATCGCGTGACCGGATGCGAGATCACCAGCGAACTGATGCGCATGGTGCCTTACACGTGGCGCCACCGGATGTTCTTCGTCGTGGATAGTCAAGAGACGGAACGCGCGCTGGCGGCGTGGGCGCGGGAGAACAAGGTCGAGATCCGAACGGAGGTCCCGCCTTATGGTTTTGAGCGCCATCCCGGCTATTGCGTCGAACTGGCCGGCAAGATCGCCCTGTTCAATACGACGATCCTGGTGATGGCGGTCGGTGCGCCGCGGAGTGAGATTTTCGTCGATACGCACCGTGTCCTGCTGCCGCCGTGCTGGGCATTCTGTGTCGGCCAGGCGGTGAAGATCGAACTCGGCCTGGTTCGCAGGGCTTCGCCAGGGTGGCAGGCCGTAGGGATGGAATGGTTGTGGCGGTTGCGCCAGGAACCATCCCGGCTGGCCAAGCGATACGTAACTGCAGCATTCGGCTTTTCCCTTGCTGCCTTCGAGGACTGGATGCGGTCACCGCCGCGGTGGAGCCGATGAAAAGCCTCCGAACCTTGTCTCCGATGCTGCCGTCCGACCTGCGATACCGAGCGGGGAATGCCAGGACGCGTCGGGCGGCGTATGTGATTGCGTTGTCGGCGATTATCCTGGAATTCGCGATTTCGGGAAACACGCTGGAGGTGATGGGCATCGACTACTCGAGCCCCGGCGGCAATCCGTTGGTGAAGTTCCATCCCGGAACGTACCTGATTGCGATCGCGGCGTTCATGGTCCTGTTCCTTCAACGACCGGCCGGCGTTGGCATCGTGCGATTGTTCCGGCAGACGCCGGCCCTGGCCGGGTTCATCGGCCTGATCCTGTTCTGCGCCTTCTACTCCATTCTGAATGTCGGGATCAGCGGAGCGGCCACTTACGTTGAAAGCTACCTGGTTGCCGGCTTGCTGGCGATCGTGATCGAACCGGCGACCGACCGCCAGAAGCGCACGCTGGCCTGGTGGATCGTGGCGTTCGTCGTCCTGAGCATTTTCATTTCGGTTGGCGAGACCATCACGCAGACACATCTGATACCGCTGAAACTCGGCGATACGCCGGACAAGCCATTGCCGACCGACGTCGATGACTTCCGCGGAGCGGGACTGTTCGGTCACCCGCTGACGGCGGCGGTGACGACGGCAATGGCGGTGTTCATGTTGCTGCGCATGCGGATGAACGGGCTGGTGAAAGGCGCCCTGTTCACGCTGTTCATCATCGGCCTGCTGAGCTTCGGCGGACGGGCCGCGCTGCTGGTGACGATCGTTATGCTCGTGATCGCCACCGGCGTCGTGCTGATGCGGGGTATGATCCGTCGTGACCTGGATCCTGGGTTTGTCGGTGCGATCGTGGCGGCGCTGGTGATCCTGCCGCCGATCCTGATCATGGTGTTGACCAGCACTGACATCGGCAGCCGGATCGTTTCCCATATGTACATGGATGAATCGGCGGATGTCCGAAGCCTGCAATGGCTGATCCTGAACCATCTGAACCTGCATGACGTGATGTTCGGCGTGCCCATGCAACGGATGGAGATCCTGAAGTACCAGATCGGGCTTGGATCGGATACGACGGACATCGAGAACTTTTGGTTGCTGATGTTCCTGAACCTGGGGACCATCGGTTTCATCGTCTTCCTGATCGCGCTGGCATTGCTATTGCTGCATCTGGGTCGCACGACCGCGCACCCGCTGGGGTGGATGCTGCTGATCGCGGCGGTCGCCATCGACTCCACCAGTAATTCCTTGGGTCGCAAGAGTGTCGATCTGCTGTTCATGACGGCCTGCATGGTTGCGATGACGGGCTTCCCCCGCGTCGCACCGCGCCGTGCTGCCGCGATCTGGCGGCTGCCGGGGCGGGCCCAGGTTGGTCTGCGCACGCGTCTCAATACCCAACCCGTTCACGCTAAACTTGCAGGACTGAAGTCATGAGCGACACACTCGCACTTCCCCCGCGCCTGATGATGCGGGACCTGATGCTGACCGCGGCCACTCAGAAGGGGCGTGTGCTTCTGATCTTCTTCTGCGTGCTGGCGGTGAGCATCGCAATCGCCGTGAACATCAAGCCCGACTACAAGGCGCATTCCAGCCTGCTGGTCCTGATGGGCACGGAGCATACGTTCCGCCCGGCTGCGGGCCAGCAGTTCATGAACAGCGGTGGCGTGGACGCCGAGGAGGTGCTTCGGACGGAAGCCGGCATCCTCGGCAGTGACGATCTCCATCGCAGCGTCATCAAGGCGATCGGGATCCAGCAGCTCTATCCGAAGTTGCTGGAAAAACCGTCGCTTTTGGAGCGCTGGTTCGGTGGGATCAAGCGCACCGTCACGGATGCCCTCGGCATGACCCAACCGGATTCCGGTTCTGGACCGAACGACGTGATGTCGAAGGCGGCGGACCTGTTCGCCCGAAACCTGACGATTACGGTGGATAAGAAATCCAGCGTCATCGGCCTGGATTTCACCAATCCGGACAGGGCATTGTCGGCGGAAGCGCTGCATGTGCTGGAGGAAAAGTATTTTGCCCTGAGAGCGAAACTATACAACGATATCCAGGCGCCGATCGTGCTGGCGCAGCAGCAGGACGTCGGCAAGCGGCTGGCGGCTGCCGATGCCGCCTTGCAAAGTTTCAAGCAGGCCCACGACATCAGCAATTTCGCTGATCGGCGGCAGATTCTGATGCGCCAGCAAGGCGATCTCGAGCTCGCGCTCGCCCGCTCCGAGGGAACCATCGCCGGCCTGTCCGCTCGGCTTGAGCAGCTGAACCACCAGCTTGCCAGCGCAACCGGGAGCAAGAAGGGGCCACCGAATGCCGCATCGGCCCTGGAAGGCATGGTCCAGACATATCGCCAGCGTGAGGTCGATGCCCAGACCCGGTATCGCGGATCTCCCGCGGTTGACGAGGCGCGCCGGCAGATGTTGGAGCGGGAAACGGACATCGCCCGCATGCGGGCAACCGAGGCGTACGGCGTTCAGGCCGATCGCAACAAAACGGACGCCGACCTTCGTACCGCCTTGGCCGCGCATGATGCGCTGACGGCGCAGTTGAACGACCTGAACAAGCAGATCAACTCGCTGGATGCGGACGAAACGCAATTGGACCAACTGACCCGCAACCGATCGATCCTGGAGGACAATTACAAGTCCGTCTCGAAGATCCTGGACCAACGCCAGGTTATCGAGACGGTCGAGGCGAAGCGGGAGTCGTCGGTGCGCGTGATCCAGCCGCCATTGGAGCCGGCCCTTCCGTTGGCCACGCGCCGGCTGATCCTGATGGGCGGGTTCGTGGTGGGGCTGCTGCTATCGATCGGTTCCATCCTGATGGCGCATTTCTTCCAGGCGATCTACCTGCGGCCGGAGGCGCTGGAGATGGATACAGGGCTTGCGGTCCTGGCCGCCGTTCCGGAGATGCGGTCGCTGGGCCGCGCATCCGGTTCCATCCTGGTGGTACCGGGCTGATCATGCGCGCAGCGAAACCCCACGATCTGCTGGGCGTCCAGGCGCTGCGCGCGGCGGCCGCGCTGATGGTGGTCGCCTATCACGCAGTGGATCAATGGACGACGCATCGAACGGGCTATCCGCCGGGCGATCTTTGGCCGAACGGATCGGCCGGCGTGGATGTCTTCTTCGTCATCAGTGGGCTGGTGATGACGATATCGGTGCAACGCAACCAGAACCGGCCGCATCCGGCCTGGAGTTTTGCGCGCGACCGGCTGATTCGGATCGTTCCGCTATACTGGATCGTCACCACCCTCAAGATCGCTGCGGTGGTGGCTCTGCCGGCGCTCGCGACGCGGACACGACTCGACCCGCTCTACGTGGCCGGCTCCTATGCGCTGTTGCCGGTGCACGACTGGACCGGAACGTTGCGGCCGGTCCTACCGGTCGGCTGGACGCTGACATATGAGATGTTTTTCTACATCCTGGTGACCGTTGCGTTATGCGTCCGGATGCCGTTGGAACGGGTCTGCGCGCCCATACTCGCGATTGTGGCGGTGCTGGGCGTCGTGGGACCCGACAACGGATTCGCCAATACGATCGTGCTGGAGTTCCTGGCCGGCGTCGCCATTGGCCGGCTCATGGAACGCCTGCAGCAGATGTCGCTGACCTTGGCGTCCGCTCTGGGCGTTTGCGGCTTCGGCGTGTTGGTGGTTGCGCCGCTGCCGAACGGCGACCTGCGGCCGCTGATATGGGGCGTGCCGGCCGCTCTTCTGGTCGTTGCCGTGGTCGCTGCAGAGGCGGCACTTCGCCGCGTTACCCCACGCTGGCTGCTCGCGGCCGGCAACGCGTCTTATGCGACCTACTTGACCCATGGCTTCGTGGTGCCGGCGGTCTATCTGGTGATAGGGCACATCAGCAACAATAACGAGGCCGGGCTGGCGGCCATGATCGCCTTGTCGCTGCTGTTGAGCGCCGCCGGGGGCCAAATCACCCATGTCGTGCTGGAGCAGCCGGTGCTGGCGTTCTTGCGTCATCGCCGCACGGCGCCGGCCGCCATGGCGCCGGGGTGAAAATGGATCATATCGAACAACACCGGAAGCCGGTCATCGTCCTGGGTGCCTCCGGCTATGTCGGGCGCCGTGTGATGGAGGCGCTGAACGGCAGCGGCCGATGGCGTGCCATCCCGGTTTCACGACGGCCGGCGAAGGCCGGCTGGGTCACCGCCGATGCGGTGGACGTCATAGCCATGCGCGCCTTGCTGTCGAAAGAGGGCGCACACGTCGTGAACTGCGTCGCCGGCCGGTCCATGATGCAAGCGACCGATACGCTGTGCAGGGCAGCGCGGGAGGTTGGGGGCGGACGGATCGTCCATCTCAGCAGCATGGCCGTCTATGGGACCGCGACCGGGCTGGTAACGGAATCGCAAGAACCTGTTGCGCCGCTCAGTGGCTACGGCCAAACCAAGCTGGAATGCGAACGCCGCCTGCGCCGGCACATGGACGGCGGCGGGTCGGTCGTCATCCTGCGCCCAAGCTGCGTCTTTGGGCCGGGGAGCCCGCAATGGACGACACGCATCGCGCGACTGTTGCGCGCACGACGACTTGGCGACCTTGGAGCCGCAGGCGACGGAGGATGCAACCTGATCTTTGTCGATGACCTCGCCGCCACGGTAGTCAACGCGCTCGATACGCCGGAGGGCTGTGGACAGGCGTTCAACGTCTCGAGCCCCGATGTTCCGACCTGGAACGAATTTCTGGTGCGCTTCGGGATGGCATTGAACGCCGTTCCGGTCCGACGGATTCCGGCGCGCATGTTGAAGCTGGAAACGAAATTGCTTGCTCCGGCACGCCGGGTGCTGGCCAAGGGAACGGACCATCCGCTGACGGAGGCGATCACGCCTTCGCTGCTGGCGCTGTTTGGACAAGGCATCCGCTTGGATTCCACACGGGCGATCCGAACGCTGGACATGCCAGCCAGGTCCGTGTCGCGGATGATCGACGCCGTATCACGACCGGAGATGGCCTTGGCATGAGTGACCGCCGTACGGTTTTCCTGGCATGTCCCTATGGACAAATAGGCGGCGGGATGGGGAGCATCATGGCCTATCTGGCCTCGTTGCGACAGGACCCATCCGGACGGTTCCAACTGCGGCGCCTGGAGACGCGGGGAGGAAGGCACATCGCCGCGTCCCCGTTGTTCCTGGCCGCCGCCACCGCACGAGTGCTCGCCGAAGGCGCGCGCGGTCGCTTGGCGGTGGTTCATCTGAACCTGGCGGAACGCGGTAGTTTCTATCGCAAGGCAACCGTGCTGGCAGCGGCAAAGCTCGCGGGCGGGCGAGTGCTTCTTCACCTGCATGCCGCGCAGATCATGCAGTTCCACGCCTCGATGAACGGCGCCGGGCAGCGCCTGATGCGTTGGGTCTTCCAGTCCGCCGACCATGTCGTCGTGTTGGGGGATGTCTGGAGACGGTGGGTATCCGAAACGTTCGACGTCCGGATGGATCGTATCAGCGTGGTCTATAACGGCGTCCCTGCCACGGCGTTCGAGCCGCGGTCGGTGCCCGAGGATGGACGCTTCCGCTTGTTGTTCGTCGGCAATCTGCTGGAACGCAAGGGGGTAGCGGACCTGCTGCGAGCCTTCGCCAGTCCCGAGTTGAAGGGACGCGACGTCGAACTGACGATGGCGGGCGGCGGTCCGGTGGACACCTATCGTGCCATGGCGGAGGGGCTGGGAATCTCCGACCGTGTTCGGTTCACCGGCTGGGTCAGCCAGGAGCAGGCCCGCCGCCTGATGGTCAACGCCGACGCGTTGATCCTGCCGGCCTACGATGAGGGGTTGCCGTTGGTGATCCTGGAGGCGCTTGCCTCCGGCACGCCGGTGATCTGCACGCCCGTCGGATCGATCCCGGAGGTGCTGACCCATGAAGTGACCGCGCTGTTCGTCAAGCCTGGCGACGAAGCCGGCATTGTTGGCGCCATTACGACAATGGTCGATCATCCGGATCTTCGTCGCCGCCTAGCGGAGAGTGGGTCCGTTCTGTATCGCCGGTTGTTCACGATGGAAGCGTTCTCCGAGTCGATCGGCGCACTCTACGCCATGCTGATGCCGTCGCCGCCGGCGGTCGACATCCAACTCCGAACGGGGGGCGCAGTATGATCCGCCATGCGAACGACGTCGTCCGTGGCGCGCGATTGACAGCCGGCACTGTCATCGTCGGCGGCGGCCCCGCCGGCATCACCCTGGCGCTGCAGCTTGCCCGAACCGAGCAATCGGTTCTTCTGCTGGAGTCGGGGGGTCTGGAGGCGGATGCGAAGGCCCAGGCACTCAATGCCGGAGAGGTTGCGGATGCAACGCTTCATAGTCCGCCGGATACGTATCGGCAGCGTATCCTCGGCGGCGGCACGTCGATCTGGGGCGGTCGTTGCGTGCCGTTCGACCCGATCGATTTCGAGCAACGCCCGTGGATCGCTCACTCCGGCTGGCCCATCGCCTGGTCGGAGATCGAGCCGTACTACGCCGCTGCCAACCTGATGTGTGAGGCAGGGGCGTGCGAGTACGACGCGCGTCTCGCGGTCCCAGGCGGGATGCGACCCGTGATCAGGGGGTTCGCGCCGGAACATTTCGATCTGAACGGGATCGAACGTTTCAGTTGCCCCACGCATTTCGGCACGCGGTATCGGGCCAGGCTGGCGGCCGCCCCGAACGTGTCGGTACTGCTCGGCGCGACGGTGACCCGCTTGCATACCAGCCCGGACGGCACCCGGATTACCGCGCTGGACGTCCGCAACCAGCACGACATCCCGTTCCAGGTCGAGGCCGACACCGTCGTCCTGGCGACCGGCGGGATGGAGGTGCCGCGTCTTCTGCTGACGTCGAACGACGTCCATGCGCAGGGGATCGGCAACACCCGGGATCTCGTCGGTCGGTTCTACATGTGCCACATCGCCGGCACCGTCGGGCGGCTTCGGATCGCAGGACCGCGCGATGCAGTCTGGCACGGCTACGACATCGCGCCGGACGGCACCTATTGCCGCCGGCGCATCGCCCTGCGACCTGAAATGCAGCGGCAGTTCGGCCTGGGCAATGTCATCTACCGGCTGCACCACCCGCGGATCACGGACCCATCGCATCGCACGGGGCCGCTATCGGCCATCTACCTGGCGCAACGTTTCATCAGCTACGAGTATGCCAAGCGGCTTGTCAGCGATACGCCGCCGACCGCGGGCATCTGGCTGCGGCATGGGGTCAATGCGGCAACCGACGCGTTGTCCACGCTGCGGTTCCTGACCCACTGGCTGCAACACCGGACACTGGCGGACAGGAAGTTTCCGTCCGTGATCATCAGGCCTCGGACCAATCTTTTCAGCCTCGACTTTCATGCGGAGCAGGAACCGAATCCCGACAGCCGGATCAACCTTTGCGAAGCGACAGACCGTTTCGGCAACCGCCAACTCCGTGTCGATTGGCGCTATACGGCGAAAGACGTCGAGACCGTAACCCGAAGCTTTGAGCTGTTGCGCAGAGACCTGGCGGAAAATGACGTCGGCGATCTCAACCCGGTATCCAATGAAACGGATATCGAAACCGTCATCCGTCGCGACGGTGCCTATGGCGGTCATCATATCGGCACCGCTCGGATGGCCTCCAGCGCCGCCTCGGGTGTCGTCGACCCCAACGGGAAGGTTTTTGGTGTCAACAATCTGTATATTGCCGGCAGCGCGACGTTCCCGACCTCCAGCCAGGCAAACCCGACGCTGACCATCGTCGCGCTGTCCCTTCGTCTGGCGCGGCATCTGACGCGTATTGCCCGTCACACGCCCAATGTCCTGACACAGGAGGCGGTGGCCGCCGAATAGACGATGCAGCATGTCGCGGCGTTTCTGGCCCACCACGTGACTGAGCAACTGACCGCCGAAAACCTGGCGGCGATCGGTCTGCTGTGGGCGACCGTTCTGTTTGCCGGTATCGTCACCTATGCGAGGACCCACCCCGATACATGGTCGACGCTGGACTTCCTGCGGCACCTGCTTCCCGTCGGGACCACGGCTCATCCATCCGCGCGTGCCGATGTCCTGTTCTGGTTGTCGCGGCGGATTTTCATGCCGTTCTTCGTGCTGCCGCTGGCGATCTCCACCGTTGCTGCCGGTCATATTGCATACTGGTTGCTGACACAACTACTCGGCGCGCCGGCGCACCCCCCGTCTCCTGCCGGTCCGGGTCTGTTGATCGCCTTCACGGTGACGATGCTTCTGGCTTACGACCTGTCGTACTACCTCTACCATCGGATGCAGCACGAAATCCCCATCCTGTGGGAGCTGCACAAGGTCCACCACTCCGCAGAGGTCATGGTCGGGGTCACCAAAGACCGTGTGCACCCCTTGGACGAGCTGATGAACCGATGGTGGGATGGCCTGATTCCGGGCCTCTGCTATGGGGTATGGATGTTCTTCGCGATGGACCCCGTAGAGGTTACGATCTTCGGCCTGAACGTCTACATGCTGCGCAACGTCATCCTGATGATGGACTTCGTCCGCCACACGCATCTGAAACTATCGTTCGGTCCTGTCCTGGATCGGATCCTGCTGAGCCCTCACTATCACCAGTTGCACCACAGCGTCGCCGAGAAGCACTGGGACAAGAACTACGGCCTCGCACTCAGCATCTGGGACCGCATGTTCGGCACGCTGGTCGTCCCTGAAGCCGATGAGGATTTCGTCTTCGGGCTGGCGAAGAACGAACACCAGGAGTACCAGTCCCTGTATCGGCTTCACGTCCTGCCCATACAGAAAATCCTCCGGCGCCTCCGGCCTTCGATACGCCGCCACCACGCCCGGACGCCAGCATGACCCTCCGTATCGCCTTCGTTCGCACGATCAGCGGCTTCACGGAGCTTCGCGAGCCGTGGCAGGATCTGTGGTCCCGCGCCGGTGGTTCCATCTTTCAGCATCATGACTGGCTGCATGGCTGGATGGCGGGCATCCAGACACGACGCGACATCCGAATCCTGGTGGCTTTGGCCTGGCACGATACGACTCTCGTCGCCGCGATGCCGTTGGCCGTGCACAGGCGGCACGGGGTTCGGATGCTGTGCTGGGCAGGGCAGTTGTTCAGCGATTACTGTGACGCGCTGACCGATCGCGAAACCGTGTTGCCGGAGCTGTGGCAGGCTGTCCTGGCCGCCGGCGGGTTCGACGTCATCAAGTTGCAGCAGGTGAGACCGGATGCGGCATGCCGATCGGTGCTCCAGGCCGGACCGCTTGCATCGGCAGATCGACATGAACGTTGCATGCGGATCGATATCCGCTGGAACAGCGGGGCGGAGTTCTTCCGGTCCCTGAACAAGAAAGGGCGGAACAATCACACCCGAGGCAAACGGATCCTGGGTGAAATCGGATCGGAACCGGTGTTCAGGCTCATCGAGCCGGATCGCGACGCCACCCCGATGTTCGATGAGATCTGGCGGCTGAAGGAAGCCTGGCTGCGCGTCAACGATCCCGCGTCGCCGCTGCTGGGGACGGATCGCGTCGTTCAACGATCGGTGCTCGACGGCGCATGGCGGACCGGGCTGACCAGGATTTTCCTGATCGAGTGCGGCGGACAAGTGGCCGCGGCTTCGGTCAACTTTGTCTACGCCAACCGCATGGAAGCCTATCTCACGGCCTATGATGCCCGGTTCGAACGCGCGTCCCCAGGCACGATCCTGATCGTTGAATATACGCAATGGGCCTGCGACCGAGGCCTGGCTCATGTGGATTTCCTGAGAGGCGACGAAGCCTTCAAGTCCCGCCTCGCCAACGCTGAGACCATTCTCACAGGATACCAGGGCGCTCGGACCCTGCTGGGCCACCTGGCTACGTCAGGGCACCGGCTGCTGTCTCGCCGGCGCGGGACCATGGAGGCCGCGCCGGCGAAGGAGCTGGAACCAGTCTAGGCTGCCGCGGCCAGGGTCGGCCGCATTGGCACCAGCCGACGCTCCGCGGTCCGTTTCAGGAAGCGGGACAGCCGATTGGAGGCAAAGCCGGCCCCGTACGCAAACCGCAACAGCGGGCCGAACGCGTTGGCCGCCGCAGTGCCGACCACGAACAATCCGGGCACCGAGGTTTCGAAATAGGGCGACAGGACCGGCGTGAAGGCCGCCATTTCCATCCGGTCCAGGATTTCCCGCGACAGGAACTCCAGTCGGCGCATGTCGACCTTGTAGCCGGTGGCGGAGATCACGTGCTCCGCCTCCACCGTTTGTTCCGATCCGTCACTGTTCTGGAAGGTGACGGCCGCCAGGCCATTGGCTTCACGGGATCCGACGACCCGCCTGCCAAGCAGGACGTCCACGTTCTGCTCGACCTCTGCGCGGGACGTCCAGCCCGGCGCCGGCCCGAGGTGGCGGCGCACGATCATGTGCCGGAAGTCACGCGGCATCTGATAGAAGACCATCGGCGCAAGCACGCACGCCAGGGACCGCCAGCCGGTGCCAAGGCCGGATTCCGGCGCCCTGATCTTCTCCAGCAGGGACCGGTCCGATGGGGGCCCGCAATAGGCGATACGATTCTTGCGGGCCGCCACCGACACCTTTGCGCCCTGCGCGCTCATCAGCGCGGCCATGCCGATCCCGGATGCCCCGCCGCCGATCACCAGGATCTGACGGCCGCGGAAGCGGTCGAGCTTGTGATGATCCGCGCTATGCGAACAAAGCGTCCCCAGGATGGGCGCGAGTTCGGTTGGGATCTGATGGAACTTCCGGATGCCGGCGGCGATGACGACACGCCGAGCGGTGATGATATCGTGGTTGTCGAGGTGAAGGGTGTAGAGGGAGCCGTCGAAGTCCAGGTGGCGGACCCATTGCTCCCGCAACATCGGCACGAAGCGCTTCTGGAAGGCGACGCCATAGGCGCTGAAGGTCGCCAGCGGGACCGGCAGGCCCGAGTCCTGGTAGGGCAGGCCATGCTCCGCGCAGTAGTCCTGTAACGTAAAGGCCTTGTCGGGGTGCCATAAATTCGACGCAAACCCTTCCGACTTTAGAACCATGCCTTCCGGCATGCCGGTTCGCCATGTGTGCATCGGTTCGCCCAGGACGACGCAGGCGATGCCGGCCTGCGCCAGATGCGCACCCAGCGACAGGCCGTAAGGGCCAGCCCCGATGATCGCGACATCGGTCGTCTGGTTCATGCGTGAGTGGCCCATGAACGTGACGTGATCGTGTGCATCACAAGGACTCCATCGCGGTGGGAAGGGACTTTTCTTACCGTTGCGGCTTTGGTCTACTGCCGTAAAGGAAACATAGACAAATTCGCAGAATAGAGTGCGGAATGTCCAGTCACTCACTGTTAAATGATGGCAAAGAGATGCGCGCTGTACAAGCAGACTTTACCGGAAGCTGCTCTTCCATACCGGGGGTCCTGGAGGAGGTCTCGCCGCTTCCGCCGCTGGCAGCCGCCTCCCGCCGTGTCGAGGTGGCGCCGAGGATTCTCCTCGCTACAACCGGCAAACTAGGATCAACGGCCAGGCTCGCCATGGAGTTGCACGACGCCGGCGCTCAAGTCGCTCTAGTTTCGCTGCGCAAACATCCGGCGCGTGTTCTTGCATTTCTGTCGCAATGCTATCCATACAGCGCATTCAATCCGACCGGCAGCTTGCACGCCGCGATACAGGATTTCGCGCCGAACCTGGTTATTCCTTGCGATGAGAGAACGGTCCGGGACCTCCATCAAGTCTGGCGTTCGGCGCGCGACCCGGCGGTGCGCACGGTGGTCGAGCAGTCGGTCGGTCCTGTCTCCAGCTTCCCGACCGTACGATCGCGCCATGCACTGCTGTCCTTCGCGGCCCGGGTCGGCGTGCTGGTGCCGGACGCCGCGCCCCTGACGGACCAGGCCTCGCTCGACGCCTGGATTGCCAGTCATCCGATGCCTCTCGTTCTGAAGGCGGACGGAAGCTGGGCGGGGTTTGGCGTCCGCATCCTGTCCAGCGCGGCCAAGGCACGGTCAGCCCTTGCGAGCATGCAGCGGCCGATCGGCCTGCGCCTCGCGCTGCGCGAGGCGGTGCTGGAAGGCGACCGCTTCGCCCTGCGCGCCTGGATGCGGCGCGAGCCGCCGGCGCTGTCGGTGCAGTCCTATATCGACGGCTGGCCGGCGAATATCGGCGTCGCGTGCTGGAAGGGAGAAATCCTGGCATTCACCTGCGCCGAGGCGGTGGCGACTGAATCCGCGACCGGCCCGTCCACCGTCGCCCGCATCATCGACAACCCGGACATGGTGGAGGCCGCGCGCAAGGTCGTCTCGGCCCTGGGCCTGTCCGGTCTCATCGGGTTCGACTTCATGATCGAAGCCGCCACCGGCAATGCCTACATGATCGAAATGAACCCGCGCAATACCCCCATCTGCGCGGTACGGCTGAACCCCCCGCACGACCTGGCGGAGGC
>NZ_DASZTJ010000087.1:0-28835 GCF_035548235.1 Rhodopila sp. | reverse complement strand
CGCAGGTCCAATGCTGACAGCGCGTCGATCATGGCAGCGACCACGATCAGGCGGGTGAACCACTTGTTGTCGGCCGGCACGACGAACCAAGGGGCGTGCGGCGCGGCGGTGGCGGCGATCGCGTCCTCATACGCCGACTGGTAGTCGTCCCAGAAGCCCCGTTCGACGACGTCGCCCGCGCTGAACTTCCAGTTCTTGTGCGGTTCGTCCAGCCGCGACAGGAAGCGGCGCTTCTGCTCGTCTTTCGACACGTTGAGGAAGAACTTCAGCACCACCACGCCTTGGCGATGCAGGTAGCGCTCGAACGCGGCGATGGACTCCAGCCGCTCCCGCCAGATCTTCTTGCCGACCAGCTTCGGCGGTATGTTCTGGCGCTCCAACAGGTGCGGATGCACCCGGACGGCCAGGACTTCCTCGTAATGGCTGCGGTTGAAGATGCCGATGCGCCCGCGCGCCGGCAGGGCCCTGTTGATGCGCCAGAGGAAGTCGTGCTCCAGCTCCTCGGGCCCCGGTACCTTGAAGCTGGTGATCTCCACGCCCTGGGGGTTCACCCCCGACATGACGTGCTTGATGGTGCCGTCCTTGCCGGCGGCGTCCATCGCCTGGAAGCAGCACAGCAGCGACCACTGGTTCTGGGCGTAGAGCCGTTCCTGCAAGGCGGACAGCCGTTCCACACCGCGCTGCAACAGCAGGTGCGAGTCCATCTTGCCCAGCAGCCGACCCGCGGTGTCGCCGGGGTCGTGGTCCTTCAGCTTGAACGTATTGCCCTTGGTGACGCGGTATCGATCGAGCACCTTCTTGACGGTCTTGCGGTCGATGTCCCCAAGCTCGGGCTCGTTGGCGTTGCTCATGATCCCTTGGCCCTGGCCCGCAGGGCCGCCGCCCGGTTCACGATCGTCCGAGCACGGTTGACCACCGGCACGTCGATCATCGCACCCTCGAACTGAACGGCGCCCAGGCCCTTGGCATAGGCTTCGTCATACGCCGCGATCATCCGTTCAGCCCGCTCGACCTCCTCGGGCTTCGGCGCGAACTCCTCGTTCAATACTTGCACCTGCAACGGATGGATCGCGCTCGCGAACACGAAGCCCAGCCGGCGGGAGCGGCGGACAATGGCCCTGAACGCCTCCTGGTCGCGGAAGTCCGCGATGGAGCCGACAAATCCCATCGGCAGAACGCCGGCCGCACGCGCGGCAAAGATGACCTGCTGCTTGGGGTAGAGGAGGCCTTCGGGTTCGGATTGCATCCCGACATCGGCGGCGAAATCCTCCGACCCCAGGCTCATGGCAACGATCCGGGGCGAGCTCTTGGCGATTTGTTCCATGCGGAAGAAACCGTTGGCGGTTTCGACCAGCACGACGAACTTCATGCTGCCTGCCGGCAACCCGCGTTCGGCTTCCAGTTCGGCGACGATTTCCTCGACGGCGTGGACGTGTTCGGCGCTGTCGACCTTGGTCAGGATCACCGCGGCGACGCCCGGGATGACCGCGGCCTCCAGGTCGCGCACCAGCATCCGCCAGGGGCGGTTGACGCGCACCAGCACGTCGGCGCCGTTGCGCGAGACCAGCGGGATGGCTTCGGCGATCAGCGTGCGGGCGTGGTCTTTCTGGGAGGGGGCAACCGCGTCCTCGAGATCCAGGATGATGCCGTCGGCGCCCCGATCGGCACCGGTGCGGACGAATTTCTCGCTCGTTACCGGAACGAACATCAGCGACCGCCAGGCGGGTAGGTCGTCACGCATGAAATCAGGCCTCCTTGATCGTGCCGGCTTCGGCCAGGGCGGCGATGCGGGCAGTGTCGTAGCCGATGGATTGCAGGATGGAGCGGGAGTGCTCGCCCAGCGCCGGAGCAGGGGAGCGGAGCCGGCCCGGCGTTTCCGACAGCCGGGGGATGATGTTGTGCATCACCACCGACCCGGCCTCCGCGTCCGGCGCTTCCACCAGCACGCCGCGCGCCTGCACATGGGGATCGTCCAGCAACTGGTCGACTTCATAGATCGGCGTGGCGGTCACCTCCGCCGCCTCGAAGACCGCCATGTTCTCGGCCAGCGAGCGGTCGGCGATCCAGGCGGCGACGATGCCGTCGCAGGCGTCGATGTTGCGCACCCGGTCCGTGTTCGTCCGGAACCTCGGGTCCTCGATCATGTCCGCGCGTCCGATCGCCCTGAACAGCCGCTCGGCCATCGCCTGGATGGAGGCGGAGATCGCGATGTAGCGCCCATCCTTGGTCCGATAGGCGTTGCGCGGGGACGTCGTCAGCGACCGGCTGCCGGTGCGCACCGGCTTGTCGCCGGTCACCCGATACGTCGCCGGATCGACGCCGAGGACCGAGATCATCGGCTCCAGCAGCGGCAGGTCGATGACCTGGCCGCGGCCGCCATGCTCCACCACGCGCCGCGCCACCATGACGGCATAGGCGCCGTACAGGCCGGCGATCATGTCCGCCAGCGCCAAAGGCGGCAGGACCGGCGGGCGGTCCTGGTAGCCGTTCTTGGAGGCGAAGCCCGACATCGCTTCCACGAGCGAGCCGAAGCCGGGGCGGTCGCGATAGGGGCCGTCCTGGCCGAAGCCGGTGATGCGGACGATGATCAGGCCGGGGTTCACCGCGTGCAGCACCTCGGGGCCGATGCCCATCGATTCCAGCGTGCCGGGGCGGTAGTTCTCGATCAGCACATGCGCGGTCGCCAGCAGGTCCTTCAGCGCCTGCATGCCGGCCGGGTCACGCAAGTTCAGCGCCAGGCTCCTCTTGTTGCGGGCGTAGACTTTCCAGTGCAGCGACAGGCCGTTGACGCGCCAGGCCCGCAGCGGGTCGCCGACTTTCGGGTCTTCGACCTTGATCACCTCGGCGCCCTGGTCGGCGAGTTGCAGGCTGACCATGTTGCCGGCGACCAGGCGGGACAGGTCGACGACGCGCAGGCCCTCCAGCGGGACGGGAGCGTTGGGATCGAAATCGAGGCGTTGCAGCATGGAATCCTGACCTGGGTGGAAAGAGACGGCGAAACTTAGGATTTTGGCTCGATCGGCATCCGGGCGATCGACAGCCACGCGATGGGGGCGCCGGCTTTCGCCGCCGCTTCCGATGCGGGCAGCCTGGTGTCCCAATCGGCGGCGATGAAGCGCCTGCCGTTCACGCCCGCGGCCTGGTCCGACACCAGCCACAGCAGCGGCGGGTTCATGATCTCCGGCCGCAGCATTTTCGACCGATCCCCGGCCTGACCCACCAGCGGCGTATCGGTCACGCCGCCGGGGACCAGGATGTTGACGCTGACGCCGCTGTCCTTCAGGTCGGCCGCCAGGGTCGCCATCGCCGACTCGCAGGCCGCCTTGGAAGAGCCGTAGAGCAGGTAGCCCTCCCGCACCATGGTGCCGAGGCTGGTGGTGACCGTGACGATCCGTCCACGGTTCCGCTTCAGCATGTGCGGCAGCACTGCGCGCGTCAGCATGATGGGGCCGGTGGCGTTGACCGCCAGGAAGCGCTGCCACTGGTCGGGCGTCACTTCCCAGAACCGGATCGTGTTGCGCCGCTGGTCGGCGCGCAGGCTGGCCTGGCCGATGCCCGCGTTGTTCACCAGCACGTCGATCTGGCCGAACGCATCCAGCGCCGCTTGGGTGATCCGTTCGAACGAGGCGGGATCGGCCAGGTCGGCGGTGAACGGTCGGATCGGGGCCGGCAGACCCGACAGCCCGGCTTCGTCGCGGTCCACCGCCAGCACCCCGAACCCGACCTCGGCCAGCGCGATGGCCATGACCCGGCCCATGCCGCTGGCGGCGCCGGTGACGATGGCTGATGTCTGTTCCTGTGGCATGGTCGTTGCCCTCCCGCCGGGAGTGTGCGGGCAAACCGACCGGTTGCCAAATCGCCCTTGAAGCATGATGACGGCGCTTTCGCTCACCCATCATGCTTGAGGGACTTATTCGATCGCGCGATTCAGACCTGCGGCGATGCCGCCTCCGGTCATCGCGCCTGTTCGTTTGACCGCGCGATTCAGACCTACGGCGATGCCGCCTCCGGTCATCGCGCGTTAGGCCGTTCCCAGCACCAGGCAGACATTCTGTCCGCCGAAGCCGAACGAGTTCGAGATCGCGTGCTTCAGGCCGGTGACCGGCCGCGCGACGTTCGGCACGCAGTCGACCGGCAGCGTCGGATCGGGAATTTCGTAGTTGATCGTCGGCGGCATCAGGCCCTCGCGCAGCGTCAGCGCGGTGAAGATCGCCTCGACCGCCCCCGCGGCGGTCAGCGAATGGCCGATCATCGACTTGTTTGACGACATCGGGATGGAGCCGGCGCGTTCGCCGAACACCGTCGAGACGCCGACCCACTCCATCTTGTCGTTTTCCGGCGTCCCGGTGCCGTGGGCGTTGATGTATCCGACGTCTTCAGGCGCCAGGCCGGCATCCGCCAGCGCGTTGCGCATGCAGGCGATGATCGGCTTGCCGTCCGGCGAGGACCGCGTGCGGTGGAATCCGTCCGCCTGTTCCCCGCAGCCTTCCACGACCGCCAGCACCTTGGCCCCGCGTGCCCGAGCGGCGGCGAGGCTTTCCAGCACGAGGGCGCCGGCGCCTTCGGCCATGACGAACCCTTCACGGTCCTTGCTGAACGGACGCGACGCGGCGGAGGGCGGGTCGTTGCGCGTCGACAGCGCCGACAGCAGGGAGAAGCGGATCAGGCTCTCGGCATTCACCGACGCATCGGTGCCGACCACCAGGGCGGCGTCGGCCTCGCCGCGGCGGATCGCCTCGACGCCCAACTGGATCGAGGTCCCGCCGGACGCGCACGCCGTCGAGGTGGCGATCGGCGAACCCTGGGTGCCGAACCGGTCGGCCAGCGCCTCGCCGACCGAGGCGAACAGGAAGCGCGTGTAATACCCCTCGAACTTGCCGCTTCCGGCGGCGCGCAGCAGGTCGTCATACGTCACTTGATCGTTCGCGCCGGAGGCGGCGGCGAGGGCGAAACGCTGCGGCCATTCCATTTCGACGGGCGGCAGCGCCATGAACAGCGGGCCCGGGAACGCGCCGGGGCGGCCGATGCCGGATTCGGCCAGCGCTTCGTCGATCACCAGTTCCGCCAGGCGCTGCGACAGGGCCGGGGCGGATGGGTCCTCGACCGGGATGAAATCGACCGTGCCGGCGATCGTGGTGCGCATGTTGCCGACCGGGAAGCGGGTGATTCGGCGGATACCGGACTGGCCCGCGGTCAGCGCCTTCCAGTTCGCCGCCTGGCCCTGGCCCAAGGAGGTGATCACGCCCATGCCGGTGATGACGACGATCGGGCGGCCCAGATGATCGGTGTCCATTGGCGGTCCCTTTCTCAGCGGCCTCGACTTCTAAGCGGCTTCGACCAGCGCCATGGCTTCGCCGCGCCAATGGCCCCAGCCGGTCACCAGTGCCTGGCGCAGCGGTGAGGCCATCGCTGCCTCGGCCGGCTCCAGCGGCGGGAACAGCGTGCCGTGCTTCACCGCCAGCGCGGCCAGCGCCAGGCTGGCCGGGAAGGCGGGTTCCAGCGAATGCCCCAGGGCCGTCGCGGATGCCCGTACCGGCAATCCCAGTTCTGCCAGCAGCACGGCCTCTTCGCGGGTCGGCGCCGGCGCCCCGGAAGCGCCCGATATCACCGCCGTGGCGGCGGGGTCGTGGGCCGGCATCGCCGCCAGTTGCACGCGAGCGTTCGCCGTTGCCTGTCCCGGCTCCCGCCGGCAGCGATCGGTGCGGATCCCCGCGATATGCCCGAACGCCTCCACGCCTCGCCGGCGCGCGCTCGCTCGGCTTTCGATCACCAGGAAGCAGCCGACGGAGCCCAGGACCATGCCGGGGCCGTCGGCCTGGCGCGCCCAGACCGGCGCGAACGGCGCATGGCGCAGCAGTCCGCCCATTTCGTAATGCAGCAGCACGTCCGGCCGCTGGGCGTTGTACGATCCGCCGACCAGCACCATGTCGCCCTGGTCGGCGGCGATCCGGGCGCAGGCGATGCGCACGGCGTCGGCGCCGCAGGCTTCCTCGCCCATGAAGGTGCGGGACGATCCGGTGACGCCGTGGACGATGGAGATGTTGCCGGCCAGCAGGTTGGAAAGCTGTGCCAGGAACAGCGTCGGCCGCAGGTCGCCCAGCAGCCGCTCATTCAGCCAGGCGCCCGGGTCAGCCTGCTTGCCGTAGCCGGACAGGATGGCGGCGTCGACCGTATAGTCCCGCTCCCCGCCGCCGGCGGCGACGATCATGTCCATCCGCGACAGCAGGTCTGCGTTGCCTTTCAGGCCCGCCGAGTCCAGCGCCAGGCCGGCGGCGAAGACGCCCATGCGCTGCCACGCCTCCATCTGCCGCTGGTCGCCGCGCTTGGGGATCTGCTTGTCGAGGTCGAGCGGCGCCAGCGGGTGCACCGGAAACGGCGCGAAGGTCTCGGCATCCACGACGGGAGAGAAGGAGCGCAGGGCGTCCCAGGTCGCCTCGATCCCCGACCCAAGGCAGGAGACCAGGCCGATCCCGGTGATCAGCGCGTCGCGGTCGAGATCACGCGGCATGCAGCAACTCCTCCGGCACGGCGACCCGTCGGGCGGTTTCCAGCATCGCGGCGCGCAGCGTGTCGTTGGGGAAGGGGACGACGCCGTAGCGGATCTCGGCCTCCGACACTTTCTTGCCGCCGGAACGGGTGAGGCCGTTGATCACCGCGTAGCCGGAGCCTTCATGGACCAGGGTCGCGCTGACTTCCAGCGCCGCGCCCGGCTCGACGAAAGAGCGCATCTTGGCCTTCTCGACCTGCATCAGGAACGGCATGCGGGTGAAGCGCAGCTTGGCCAGCACCAGCCAGCCGCCGGTCTGCGCCATCGTCTCGATCATCAGCACGCCGGGCAGGATCGGATGGCCGGGGAAATGCCCTTCGAATACCGGCGACTGGTCGGGAACCCGCGCGGCGACCTGAATCTGGCCGGCGGTGACGTCCAGGGCGGTGATCCGATCGACCATCTGGAAGTATTCCAGGCGCATCTGGTCACCGTGGTCCTTGGCTCAGGCCGCCTTGGCGGCGACCAGCTTGTCGATGTTGGCGCACAGGTTCTTCAGGACGAAATATTCGTCCGTGCTGACCTTGCCTTCGTTCACTTCCTGGGTCCATTGCTCCAGCGGCATCTTGATGCCGAAAGCCTTGTCGATGGCGAAGGCGACGTCCAGGAAGTCCAGGCTGTCGATGCCCAGATCGTTGATGGCATGGCTGTCCGGGGTGATCTTCTCCGGTTCGATATCGCAAGTGTCGGCGATGATTCCCGCCACGGTCTCATAGGTCGAAGCCATACGGCATCCTCATGGAAAGTGCGGCGAGGTAGCACCCACCCGCCCCAGGCGCAAGCGCCGGAGGTTCAGGGCCCCGTAAGGGCCGCGTATCAAAGGGAAACGGCGGGTAACGCCGCTTCCCGGTCCGCCTCAGACCGTCGCCAGGACCGACTCGGCGGCGTCCGCAAACACCTGGCAGCCCAGCACGATGTCCTCATCGCGCGTGTTCTCGGTCCAATGATGGCTGATTCCGCCGATCGAGGGAACGAACAACATCGAAGACGGCAGCACCTGCGACAAGATCTGCGCGTCGTGCCCGGCGCCCGAGGGCATCGCCTGGGCCAGGCCGGGTGCGTGTTTCCGCGCCGACTCGGCGATGGCGGCCTGGAGGGTCGGGTCCATGATCGCCGGCACGGTCAGGCCGCTATAGGCGATGGTCGCGGTGCAGGGGCCTTTGTTGGCTTCGGCCAGCAGGCCGTGGAACGCTTCGTCCATCCGGTCCAGCGTCGCCTGGTCGGTGTCGCGCCATTGGAAGATCAGCTCCGCCTTGCCGGGCACGATGCTGGGCGCCCCCGGATCGAGCTTGATGTCGCCCGCCGTCCAGACGGTTCGCGGATTGGCGATCTTCGGGAAGGTCTCGTAGACGGCGGCGAGGAACTTCACCAGCGCCATGCCGGCGTCCTTGCGCACTGCCATGCGCGTGGTGCCCGCGTGGTTCTGCTGACCCTGGAACGCGATGCGGTAGCGCTTGCTGCCGACGATGCCCGTGACGACGCCGATGCGCAGATGATGGTCCTCGAGGTCCGCGCCCTGCTCGATATGCGCTTCCATATAGCCGCGATAGCGCGCGACATCGACCTGCTGGCGCGGCCGACCGGAGAAGCCGGCCTGGCGCAGCGCATCGCGCAGGGGCTGGCCGGTCTCGCGGTTGGCGCAGACATCCATCTCCTGCTCCGTCAGCAGGCCGCAGAAAGAGCGGCTGCCGACGAACGAGGCGAAATGCCCTTCCTCGTCGGCGAAGGCGGCGACGTCGATGCCGGTCTTCAGCGTGCGGGCGGTCTCCAGCCCGTAGATCAGGCCCAGGATGCCGTCGAGCCAGCCGGCATGGTTCTGCGTCTCGATATGGCTGCCGGTCAGCAGCTTGCGGCCGGGGCGCGGGTCGCGGCCATAGACATTCCCGATCCCGTCGATCGACGCCTCCAGCCCTGCGTCGGCGAACCGCTCGGCCAGCCAGTGGCGTGCCTTCACGTCGTCCGCGGAGTAGGTGGGGCGATGGACGCCGGTCTTGTACTTGCCGATCTCGCGGACCGCGTAGAGGTCTTTCAGCAAACGGTCGGCGTCGATCGTGGGCATGCGGGTGGGCTCCTGGTTCGCGCGGCAATGCAACATGGCTCGGGGGTGGGAGTCGATAGGTCGCTTCCCCGGACGTTCCCGGCTGTCGGGCGGACCGGGACGCGCTATGATGCGGCATGCGGAACAAGGGGCGCGGCAATAGACAGGCGTATGTCGACGCGGCTTGGCGCGCGGTGTTCCGGCTGGGCTACCCGGTCGCGCGCATCTGGTGGCGCCTGTGGCCGTCGCATCACGACGGGGCGCTGGTGGCGATCCATGTCGGCCCTTCGGTGCTGCTGCTGCGCTCTTCCTACCGCCAGGCCTGGACCTTTCCAGGCGGCGGCGTGCGCCCCGGCGAAACCCCCGAAGCCGCCGCGCGGCGGGAGTTGATGGAAGAGATCGGCCTGATCCTGGCGGCGCCGCTGCCCCTGGCGGGCGAAACACGCGGGCGATGGGAAGGACGGCGCGACCGGGTGTTCCTGTTCGCCCTGCATCTGGACCATCTGCCGAGGCTGCATCTGGACAACCGGGAAATCGTCGGCGCGCGGCTGGTCCCGATCCACGAACTGCGCGGGATGAAGCTGACCGGTCCCGTCGCCGACTATGTCAACGGACGGATCAGTCCCGCGACGCCATCGTTACGATGAGATGACAGGGTTTTAAGCCCAAGCCCCAGGAATAACCGGAGCGGCCCCGCAGTCTCCATGCACGACAGCGCCACATGAGGCTGTCCTGAGCAACATCGAGCGGAGCATCGAATCATGTCTGTGGCGTACCCACCGGTCAACGGAACCGGAACGAAGCGGATGAAGCTATTGATGTCGGCGACGGCGTTTGCCCTGGGGCTTGCGATGGTCCCGGCGTTCGTCCCTGCGCTTGCCCAAGCGGCCCCCGCGAAGCAGCACACCGACGGCGAGGCGCCCACCCAGGTCGGACCTGGCAGCAAGGCCTATAAGCAGCAAAGCGATGGGGAAAGCCCGACCGTCGTCGGCCCCGGAAGCCAGGCCTACAGGCAGAAGACCGATGGCGAGAGTCCGACGATTGTCGGCCCCGGAAGCCAGGCCTACAAGCACTGACCTGCCGATCCGCCCACGGACGGCCGGGCATGTTCCGGCCGTCCGTGGCTTGGTTCGCGGCTTGGCATCATGGGCCCGCTTTTCACCGAGTTGGGTTTCAACGAGGAAAGTTCCATGCGTCAGACAACGCGGCTGCTGGCAATCGCGATCCTGCCGTTCCTGGCGGTCGCCGGACCGCTCGATGCGCCGGCCGGCGCGCAAACGATCTCCGCCCCGCTGGATCCTTTCGCGGCCGTCGTCGCGAAGGTGTCGCCGGCGGTGGTGCGTATCGCCGTCTCCCAGACGCCGACGCCGGGTCCGTCAGGCAATCAGCAGGTGGCGTCGAACCCGTCCATGGCGCGCGCCGCGGACGAGGCGGAGAGCCAGATGTTCGCGATCGGCTCCGGCTTCATCATCGATCCGTCAGGCTATATCGCCACCAACAAGCACGTGGTGGAAAACGCGCTCGCCATCACCGTCATCGATACCAAGGGCGAGCGGTTCCCCGCGCGGATCGTCGGCATGACGTCCAGGGCGGACATGGCCCTGCTGAAGATCAACGCGGGCCGCCCGCTGCCGACCGTGCCGTTCGGCGACAGCGATGCCATGCATGTCGGCGATCCGGTCATCGCGATCGGCAGCCCGTTCGGGTTCGACAATACGGTGACCAACGGGATCATCAGCGCGGTGAACCGCGACATCATGGAAAGCCCGTTCGACGACTATTTCCAGACGGACGCGGCGATCAACCATGGCAATTCGGGCGGCCCCCTGTTCAACATGAGGGGCCAGGTGGTCGGCATGAACAGCGTGATCATCGCGCCGGGGACAGGGTTTGCCGGCCTCGCCTTCTCGATCCCCTCCAACGACCTGAAGTTTGTCTTCGATCGCCTGATCCACACCGGCAAGATCGACTGCGGCATGCTGCCGATCACCACGCAGGCCGTCACCTGGCCGCTGAAGCAGGCGCTCGGTGCGCCCGATTTGCGCGGCGCGCTGGTCTCGGCCGTTAACGACCCGAAAGGGACGATGTTGAACGGCTTGATCCAATCGGGCGACGTCATCGTCTCCTTCAACGGCCAGCCGATCAGCGATCCGCGCGAACTGGCGCGGAAAGCGGCCTGGTCGCCGGTCGGCAGCGAGGTGGAACTGGGGGTCAATCGCGGCGGCCAGGTCCATTCCGTGAAGGTGAAGATCCACGAGTGGCCGGAGTCACCGATGCCGGTGACGATGCGGCCGGATCGTCCGCTGGGGCTGACGCTGTCATCGCGGCCGAGCGCGGAGGGGCCGTCGACGGTTGTCGTTGCGTCGGTCGATCCGAACGGCACGGCCGCCGACAGCGGCATCCGGCCGGGCGACACCATCGTGAAGGTGCAGCATGTCGCGATCACCACGCCGGAACAGGCGACCGATCTCATGAACCAGCGGGCAGGGCAAAAGGATCCCTATTCGGCCGTACTGGTCGAGCGGGCACAGAAGCAGATGTGGCTCGCGGTTTCGTTGCCAGCGAAATGAGGGGCCGGCCCTGCGTCAGCGTTCGGGAAACGTCTCGAACTGCGGCAGGGTGTCGGTGATCGCGTACCAGGGCGCTTTGGATCCGACGAAGATGTGGATCGACGGACGGATGGACGGTTCGTCGACCAGGGTGCCCATCGGCACGTGGACATAAGCGCCTTCACGTACCACCGAATAGAGCAGGGAACCGCAGACCGAGCATCGTGCGTCGTGCGGCCCGTCCTGGCTGCCGAAGAGGAAGATCGATGATTCGCCCTGGGTGATTCGAAAGTCCCGCCGCCGGATGCCGGCAAAGGGCTTGAACGCGGCCCCGGTCGCGCGCCGGCATTGGGAGCAGTGGCAGTTCATGGCGTATTCGAACGCGTCGGGCGCCGCATACGCCACGGCGCCGCATGTGCAACGACCTGTCAGTGTGCGCGGACCCGGCATGCCGGCGGAGACGATGCCGGCCAGCGCGCAGGCACTGGGCCGGCATCGTCCGACATCACTTCACCGAAGAATACGGCGTCGGGGCCAACATGTAGTTCGTGACCTTCGCCACGATCGGTCCGTTGGCTTCGGTCTTGGCGCGCGCGGCGTGCCATTCCGGGTCGGCCTGGAACGCGTTCCATTTCGTTTCGCGCTCCGCCAGCGATTCCCAGGCCAGCATGTAGTACAGCGTCATGTTCGACTCGCCGATCAGCGTCGTCCAGAAGCCGGCCTGCTTGATGCCGTGCTTTTCCCAGATCTTCAGGGTGATGGTGGCGAAGCGGTTGTTGAGATCCGGCAGCCGGCCCGGCACGGCTTCATAGATGCGCAATTCGTAGATCACGTCTTCCTCCCATGGGTAAACAGACAGGGCACTGTGCGGCGGCCGGACTGCCTCGGCAAGGTTTACGCCCGGCTTCGGGGCGCACTAGCATCGAACTGTCATGCTCCCTGAACTTCACGAATCCGACGCCACCGGCCGTATCGCGGAGATCTATGCCGAGATCAGGCGCTTCTCGGGCGTGCCCTACGTGTCGTCCTTGCAGCGCTACCTGGCGACGCTGCCCGGCGTGCTGGAATGGGCATGGGACGCGCTGCGCCCGGCCATGGCCAGCGGCGTCGTGCCCGAGACCGGCTGGCGGCTGGCGCGGACCGTCCGCCTGGACGCAGCAGTGCCGGTGGCGCCCGCGACGTGCCGCCGCTGGGGCCTCGATGCGGCCGGCCTGGCGGCGATCCGCAACATCGCGGCGAATTTCGTCCGTGTTTCCCCGGTGAACCTGGTCACCGGGGCTTGCCTGTCCTTGTTGTTGACCGGTGCAGCGGTGGGCGGCGGCGAACCGATGCCGGCGGATTGGACACCGCCGGACCCCCTGCCGCCTATGCCGGGGAACGTGGCGCCGGACGCCTTGCCGGGCGACCGGCGCGCGGTGCTGATGCGGTTCGCGACCGAGGTCGACGGCGAGCCGTTCATCCCGGCCTTGTATCGTCAGATCGCGCATTTCCCGTCGGTGCTGGCCTGGCTGGCGGACGCGCTGGCGCCGCGCCTGGCCGCGCCGGCGACGCTGGAAAAGGGGGCCGCATTCCGCCAAGCCGCGCGGGACGCCGCTCCCGCGATCGTCGCGCGCCTGCCGGGCCTGCCGGACCGGCCGCCGCCGGACGGCGAAACCGTCCGCAAGGTCCTGGCGGCGATCGAGCGTTACGCCGAGACCAGCCCCGAAATGACGCTGTTCGGCAACTTCATCCTGGACGTGCTTCCGCCGACGCCGGATGGCTGACTGCGTGCGAAATGTCGTGGAGCGGCCGGGTGGTGGGCGCGACAGGGATTGAACCTGTGACCCCTGCCATGTCAAGGCAGTGCTCTCCCGCTGAGCTACGCGCCCCGAACCGGAGGCGAGTGTCTAGCCCCAACTGCCCCGGCTCCGCAAGGGTCGTTCTTGGTTGTCGCGAATCCGGCTATCCTGGCGGCACGCGCCCCCGATCGGGCGCTATCCCAGAACCGGAGCTGTCCGATGAGCCGCCTCGTCTATGTGCTGAATGGCCCGAACCTCAACCTCCTCGGCAAGCGCCAGCCGCACATCTACGGCCACGAGACGCTGGCCGATGTCGAGCGCGACTGCCGCGTCCTGGCGACGGAGTTGCGGCTGGACATCCGCTTCCATCAGTCCAACCGCGAATACGAGATCATCGAGTGGATCCATGAGGCGCGGGAGACGGCCGGCGGCATCGTCATCAATCCGGCGGCGTTCACCCATACCTCGGTGGCGATCCTGGACGCGTTGAACACGTTCGACCATCCGGTGATCGAGGTGCACATCTCCAACGTCCACAAGCGCGAGGAATTCCGTCACCGCTCCTTCGTATCGCTGCGCGCGGACGGGGTGATCGCCGGGTGCGGGACGCAGGGCTATCTGCTGGGGCTGCGGCGGGTGGCAGCGCTGATCGACGCGAAAGGGACCTAATCCGCCGCGAGGGGCGCCAGGTTGCAGTCCAGCAGGGCCGGGTCGATCTCGGCCTCGATCACGTCCAGCATCCCGCCGCTGAAGCCGATCAGCGCGTCGGAGGCGGTGACTGCCTGCCGGATTTCCCCTGCCGCGACGGCATCCAGGATCGCCAGGTGGCAGTCGATCGTGCCGTCCAGCCCTTCCTCCGGCCGCACCCAGCTATGGTAGATCCAGCCGACGCGGCGGAAGATCGTATGCAGCGGGCGCAGGGTCGTTTCGACGAATTTCTCCCCCGACGCCGCCGCCAGCAGCGCGTCGATGCGACGGTCCAACTGGTTGAAGGCGCCGATCGTCATGCCGTCCCGCCGCTCCCGCAGGGTCCGGGCGATGTGGCGCATCTGGGTCCGGTGCGCGGGGCCGGAGCGGGTGGTCGCCAGGCGGACGACGAACCGCTCCATGTCCCGGCGCAGCGGCAGCAGCACCCGCTCGCGGGCAAGGTCGATCGGCGGGACCTGCAGCCCGTGGCGCGGGCGCACCTGGATCAGCGTGTCGGAGGCCAGCCGGCTGACCGCTTGGTGCGCCGGCGTGCGCCCGCTGCCGATCATGGTCTGCAAGTCCTGGATCGACAGGTACTGGCCGGGGCGCAGGACGCAGGTGACGATCAATTCCTCGGCCTGGTCATAGGCCTGGTCCGCCAGGTTCACCCGGTGCGTGCGCGGCGCGGCCGGCGCCCGCGGCTCATCCTTGGCATTCCGGTCCTTGGCATTCCGGCCCATGATGGTCCCTGCTTCCTACCCAGGGACGCATGCTAAAGGAGACCGATCGGTAGAAAAAGTGACCCAAGGTATATTGTGATATTTTACAGTAGGATTTATGAGGCGCACCCAGCGCCCTGAAAGGGCCGCTGAAGGACAGGAGGAACGCCGGTGAAGATCACCGCGATCGAAACGCTGCGGACCGAGGAATTCTCGAACGTCCTGTGGGTCCGGGTGCATACCGATGCCGGCGTGATCGGTCTGGGTGAAACCTTCTACGGCGCCGGCGCGGTCGAATCCCACATCCATGACACGCTGTCCGGCCGCCTGCTGGGCCGCGATCCGTTGCGCATCGAGGCGCTGCACCGGGAGATGCTGAACCTCCCGATGGCGCAGTCCTCGACGGGGGTGGAGTATCGTGCGGCCTCGGCGATCGACATCGCGCTGTGGGACGCGTTCGGGAAAGTGTGCGGACAGCCGGTGCACCAGATGCTGGGCGGGCTGTGCCGTGACCGCCAGCGCATCTACAATACCTGCGCCGGCTACGGCTATGTCCGGTCGCAAAACATCAAGCCCGTTTCCACCTGGAACTTCGACGAATCGGCCGGTCCGTATGAAGACCTGAACGGGTTCATGACCCGCGCCGACGCGGTGGCGGAAAGCCTGCTGGCGCAAGGCATCACCGCAATGAAGATCTGGCCCTTCGACCCGCCGGCGCTGGAGAACGAAGGCGTCCACATCACCGCCGAACAGCTCAAGAAGGCGATCGAGCCGTTCGAGAAGATCCGCAAGGCGGTTGGCGACAGGATGGAGATCATGGTGGAGTTCCACTGCCTGTGGAACCTGCCGATGGCCAAGAAGCTCGCGAAATGGCTGGAGCCGTACAATCCCACCTGGTACGAGGACCCGATCCGGATGAACTCGCCCCAGGCCCTGGGGGAACTGGCCCGCTCCACCAATGTCTGGATCACCGCCAGCGAGACGCTGGGCTCGCGCTTCCCGTACAAGGACATGCTCGACCGCGACGCCATGAGCGTGGTGATGGCCGATCTGTGCTGGACCGGCGGCTTGACCGAGGGACGCAAGATCGCCTCCATGGCCGAGACTTATCATCGGCCCTTCGCGCCGCATGACTGCGTCGGGCCGGTCGGGTTCATCGCCGGCATCCACGCGTCGTTCAGCCAGCCCAACACGCTGGTCCAGGAGAGCGTGCGAGCCTTCTACACCGGCTGGTACAAGGAGTTGGTGACGGTCATGCCGGTGATCCGGGACGGCTACGTCCTGCCGATGCACGGTCCGGGCCTGGGCACCGAGTTGCAGCCGGCGGTGTTCGACCGGCCCGATCTGAAAGTCCGCCGTTCGGAGGTCTGATGTCCACGAAACTGTTCGACTTGACCGGCCGCACCGCGCTGGTCACCGGCTCCTCCCGCGGGCTCGGACGAGCGATGGCCGAAGGACTGGCGGCGGCGGGTGCGGCGATCGTGCTGAACGGCAGCAACCCCGACGGGGTGGCGCAAGCGGCGGCCGCGCTGCGTGCCGCGGGTCATACAGCACATGAGGCGCCGTTCGACGTCACCGACGAGGACGCGATCGTTGCCGCATTTCGGGCGCTGGATGCGCAGGGCGTCGCGGTCGACATCCTGGTCAACAATGCGGGCGTGCAATATCGCAAGCCGATCGTCGAGCTGGACAGCGCCGACTGGCGCCGCGTCATCGAGATCAACCTGACCAGCGCCTTCGTCATCGCGCGGGAGGCGGCGAAGCGGATGATCCCGCGCAAGCGCGGCAAGATCATCAATATCGGCTCCCTGATGTGCGATGCCGCCCGCGCAACGGTCGCGCCGTACACGGCGGCGAAGGGCGGCATCAAGATGTTGACACGCACCATGACCGCCGAATGGGCCGTGCACAACATCCAGGCCAACACGATCGGTCCGGGCTACATGCTGACCGATATGAACCAGGCGCTGGTGAACGACGAAGCCTTCAATGCCTGGGTGGTCGGCCGTGTGCCGGCGCGGCGCTGGGGCAAACCCGAGGAGCTGATCGGCACCACGATCTTCCTGGCCTCCTCGGCATCCGATTATGTCAGCGGGCAGATGATCTATGTCGATGGCGGCATGATCTCGGTGCTCTGATCGAAAGGGAAAACGTCTAATGAAACGATCCGTCTCTCGCCGTCACCTGCTGGGGGCGGCCGTCGTGGCGCCGGCCTTGATCGGGCACGCCAAGGCCGCCACCACGCTGAAGGTCGCGACCTCGTTTCCGAACGATCCGAAATTCTCCACCGCCCGCATCTGGTACGACCTGTTCCTGCCGAAACTGAAGGCGCACACCAACGGGCAGGTCGTCACGCAGTTCTTCCCGGACAACCAGTTGGGCCAGGAAGCGGACCTGCTGAGCCAGGTGAAGCTGGGCGTCGTCGACATGATGCTGGTCGGCACCTCGATCTGGACCAACGTGGTGCCGGAGTTCGGCACGCTCGACCTCGGCTATGTCTTCAAGGACTTCGACCACATGCGCCGGGTGGCGCGGACCCCGGCGGCCGCGGCGCTGGAGAGGCAACTGGTCGCCAAGGGCGGCGCGCATTTCCCGTCCTGGGGCCGCAATCTGGGCGCGCGCAACTTCCTGACCAAGTTCTCCTTCAAGGAGCCGGCCGACCTGGCGGGCAAGAAGATCCGCAGCCTGCCCAATCCCGTCATCACCGAAACGGTGCGGCTGATGGGCGCGGCCGCCACGCCGATGGCGTTCGGGGAGATCTACACGGGCCTGCAGGCCGGTGTGATCGACGGGCTGGAGCATGACGCGCCGACCATCCTGTCCGCCAAGTTCTATGAGGCCGCCAAGTATTTCACCCTGACCGAACACATCCACACGCCGTTCGGCGCGTTCATCAGCGACCGTACGCTGCAGAAGCTGCCCGCTGCCCAACGCGACGGCGTGATCGCCGCGGTAACGGAAGCGACAGACGAGCACTTCCAGCGCGCCGCCGCCATCGAGGCCGATGCGGTCACGCAGCTCAAATCCTTGGGCGTGACTGTCGAGGGCTGCGATCGCGAGGCGTTCCGCAGCCGGGTCAAGCCGATGTGGGCGGCGTTCGCCACCAAGACGCCGGGCGCGAAGGACCTGCTGGACGCGATCCACCAGACCGAATCCGCCTGACATGACCGTCGCGAGCATGGTGGAACGCCGTTCGGGGACGTGGGGCGCTTTCGTCCGGGTCCTGCTGTTTGCGATTGAAACCATTGCCGCGCTGCTGCTGGTCGCCGATCTGGGCGTCGTCATCTGGTCGGTCCTCGGCCGCTACTTCTTCGACGCCCCCATGGTCTGGAGCGACGACGTCGCCCGAGCGCTGCTGCTCGGGCTGACGTTCCTGGGGGCGGCAGGGGCGTTGGCGCATGGCGAGAACGCCGGCGTCACCTTCTTCGTCGATCGGCTGCGCCCGGTCTGGCGGGGGCGGGTCGATGCCCTGGTCTCGGTGGTGGTGGCGGTCGTCGCCGCGAGCCTGTGCTGGAACACCTACGTGTTGTTGCAGGATACGGCCGGGCAGACGGTCGGCGCGGGGATGCCGCAGGAAATTTTCTTCCTGCCGCTTTGCTTCGCCGCCGGCGCGATGACGCTGTTCGCCTTCGACGGCCTGACGCGACATGCCTGGGGCGACGTCGTTATGGCCCTGGTGATCGTGGCGGCGGCCGTTGGGGCCTGGCTGCTGGTGTCCAGCCTGTGGCCGGACGCTTTGCCCACCGGTCTGCTGATGGGCACGGCCTTCGTGCTGGCGCTGGCGGGCGGCGTGCCGATCGCCTTCGTCCTGGCGTTCACGACGCTGGTCTTCATCTGGTGCGGCGACATGCTGCCCGGCGAGTTCTTCGCCCAGCAGATGGCCCGCGGCATCGACAATTTCGTGCTGCTGGCGGTGCCGTTCTTCATCCTGGTCGGCTACCTGATGGAAGCCAACGGCATGTCCGTGCGCCTGATCTCGCTGCTGCAACGCGGCGCGGGGCGGCTGCGCGGCGGGTTGGACGTGGTGATGGTGCTCAGCATGGTCATCTTCTCCGGCATCTCCGGCTCGAAGATGGCCGACATCGCCGCCGTCGGATCGGTGCTGGTGCCGGCGGCGCGCAAATCCGGGCAGAAGCCGGGGGAAGCGGTGGCGCTGCTGGCCGCCTCCGCCGTCATGGCCGAAACGATCCCGCCTTGCGTCAACCTGATCATCCTGGGTTTCGTCGCCAACCTGTCGATCGGCGGGCTGTTCATGGCCGGGCTGCTGCCGTCGGGGCTGATGGCGGCGGCGCTGATCATCGCCTCGATCCTGATCGGCCGGCGCACGGCGCGGGACGCGGTGCTGGGCGACGCGACCGAGAGCGTGTCGAGCCTGGTCGTCAGCGGCCTGGCCGCGTTCGGCCTGATCGCCCTGATCTTCGGCGGCTACCGTTCAGGCTTCGCCACCGCGACCGAGATCTCGGCCTTCGCCGTGGTCTATGCCCTGGTTGTCGGTGCGCTGTTGTTCCGCGATATGGACTGGCGCGGCGCCTGCCGCGTGTTCCGCCATGCCGCCGTCCGTTCCGGCATGGTGCTGTTCATCGTCGCCGCGGCGCAAAGCCTCGCGTACGTCCTGACCCTGCAACAAGTGCCGCATCTGATCGCCGAAGCCCTGGTCAGCCTGTCGGCGCAGCATGGCGCCTGGGTGTTCCTGCTGCTGTCGATCGTGATCCTGATCGTCATGGGCTCGATGCTGGAGGGCGCGGCGGCGCTGATCATCTTCGGCCCGCTGCTGATGCCGGTCGCGCGCATGCTGCATGTCGATCCGCTGCATTACGGCGTGATCCTGGTGATCGGCATGGGGATCGGGCTGTTCGCTCCGCCGTTGGGCCTTGGGCTCTATGGCGCCTGCCTGATCGGCGGGGTGCGTCTGGAGGAGACGGTGTGGCCGATCCTGAAATACCTGGGATTGCTGTTTATTTGCCTTTTGCTCATCGCCTTCGTTCCTGCCATCAGTACCGCCCTGCCGAGAGCGTTCGGCTACTGAAAGGAGACGGTCATGAAAGCTGCCGTGATCCACGCGCCCCGCGACCTCCGTATCGAGGAGGCCGAGGTGCCGACGATGGGTCCCCACGACGTGCAGGTGCGCATCCGGAACGGTGGCATCTGCGGATCGGACCTGCATTATTACCAGGATGGCGGCTTCGGCACGGTGCGCATCCGGGAACCGCTGGTACCGGGGCACGAGATCGCCGGCGTGGTCGATGCGGTCGGTTCGGCGGTGACGCGGGTGAAGCCCGGCGATCATGTCGCGCTGGACCCCAGCCTGCCGTGCGGCCATTGCGAATACTGCCTGGAGGGCAAGCCGCGTCACTGCCTGGACATGCGCTTCTACGGCAGCGCCATGCGCTTCCCGCACGTGCAGGGCGCGTTCCGTCAGATCATGGTCTGCACCGAGGCGCAGGCCGTGCCGGTTCCCGCTGACCTGGGATTGGAACGCGCGGCGTTCGCGGAACCGCTGTCCGTCTGTCTGCATGCCGGGGTCCAGGCCGGGCCGCTGATGGGCAAGCGCGTGCTGGTCACCGGTTCCGGCCCGATCGGTGCGCTCTGCGTCATGGTCGCGCGCCATGCCGGCGCCAGGGAGATCGTCGCCACCGACCTCGCGGACGCACCGCTGGCCGTGGTCAAGCGCGTCGGGGCGGATCACGCGATCAATGTCCGCACCGACGCTTCGGCGCTGGATCGTTTCAGTGCCAACAAAGGCTTCTTCGACGTGGCGTTCGAGGCGTCGGGCAGCGGGGCGGCCATCGCCTCGGCCGTTCCGGTGCTGCGCCCGGGCGCGACGCTGGTGCAGGTGGGGATCGGCGGGGCGGAGACTCCGGTGCCGCTGAACGCGGTCGTGGCGAAGGAGATCACCCTGCGCGGCACGTTCCGCTTCGATGTCGAGTTCGCCTGGGCTGTCGGCTTCATCGCTTCGGGCGCGATCGATGTGCGGCCGCTGCTGACCGACGTGATACCCTTGAAGGATGCGGTGCGCGCGTTCGAACTGGCGGGCGACCGGTCGAAGGCGATGAAGGTTCAACTGGCGCTCTGAGGAGACAGGAACGTGTCGGCATCGATGTCGCAGCAATCGGTGATGGATAGCGCCGTCCGCTATCTGATCTCCAACTACAATCCCAAGGGCAACCGGATCGGCTGGCTGATGATGTCGTCGATCCTGGTGGAGGCGTGGGACCTCTATTCGATCGCGTTCGTGCTGATCTTCATCCGTGATCAGTATCATCCGGACCCATTGCTGCTGGGACTGGCGGCGGCGGGCACGCAGGGCGGCGCGCTGGTGGGGGCGCTGATCGGCGGGTGGCTGTCCGACAAGATCGGCCGGCGCATCATGTTCCTGGCAACGATGGTGATGTTCATCATCATGGCGCTGGTGCAGGCCTTCGTCACCAGCGTCGAGTGGCTGGTCGTCATCCGCCTGGTCCTGGGCATCCCGCTGGGGAGCGACATCTCCAACGGCTATACCTACATCATGGAGTCGATGCCGAAAGGCGAGCGCGAAGTCATGGGCAACCGCTGGCAGTTCATGTTCGCGGTTGGCGAAGTGCTGACGTTGGCGGTCATCGCCGTGTTCCTGATCATCAACATGGACCACGAATGGGTCTGGCGGGTGACGCTGGGCCTGGGCGCGCTGCCGGCGTTCATCATCCTGGTGATGCGTCACGATTTGCCCGAGACGGCGGTCTGGCTGATCCGCAACGGCCGCTTCCGCGAAGCCAAGCAGGTCGCCAAGTCGATGTACAACGACTCGCTGGACATGCTGCCGGACCAGGACGTGGTGGTGACGAAGCCCAGTTCGGCCGCGTTCCTGGCAGATATCCGCAAGGACCCGATCCGCTGGCGCGCCACGCTGTACGGCTGGATCGCCTGTTTCGCGCAGGCCACCGAGTTCTCGACCTTCGCGTTCTATATCCCGGTGCTGTTCACCATGGTGGGCGTGTCGACGATCCTGGGCAACAACCTGGTTACCATGGCGCTGTATGTCATCGCGGCGATCTCGGGTTGGGTGGGACCGCAGATCACGCCGAAGGTCGGGCAGCGCGGGATCGCGATCGCCGGGTTCGCGATCGTGTTCGTGGCCCTGCTGCTGGCGGCGTGGGCGCTCTATACCGACCACAAGATACTGCTGCCCGTGGCGGCGGCGATCATGCTGTGGGGCCATTACTGGGACGCGTCGAACTGCATGACGATCCCGACGGTGGTGGCGAAGCCGGAATATCGCGGCACGGCCAGCGGGTTCGCGTATATGTTCGTGAAGCTGCCTTCGTTCCTGGCGATCTTTCTGTTCCCGACGCTGTTCTCGGCGATCGGACAGGCGAATGCGACCCTGTTCGTGGCGATCTTCCCGCTGATCGGGCTGTTGGCTGCGGTGTTCATCCTGCCGGAGATCTACGGTTACGAGTATGATTGATCCGCGGCCGCTGTAAACTCATCTGAAAGGAAACCACTTGTCCCAGGCTTTCACCACCACCGCGGCGGCGGGGGAGAACAAGACTCGCGTCCGCTGGCTGGTCGTCGCGATGCTGTTCGCCGTCACCGCCGTCAACTATGCCGACCGAGCGACGTTGGGCATCGCGGGACCGGTGGTGTCGAAGGATCTGGGACTGGACCATGTCCAGATGGGCTTCATCTTCTCGGCATTCGGCTGGTCCTACGTGATCGCGCAGTTGCCGGGTGGCTGGCTGCTGGACCGCTATGGTTCCAAGGTCGTCTATGCGTTCGGCCTGGGGCTGTGGTCGCTGATGACCATGGCGCAGGGTTTCGTCATCTTCCTCACCGGCGCGGCGGCGATGACCGTGCTGTTCGGCCTGCGGCTGCTGCTGGGCGTGGCCGAGGCGCCGTCCTTCCCTGGCAACAGCCGCATCGTCGCTGCCTGGTTCCCCAAGCAGGAACGAGCAACCGCGTCCGCGATCTTCAACTCGGCGCAGTATTTCGCCACCGTGATCTTCGCCCCGCTGATGGGCTGGATCACCACGATGTTCGGCTGGCCCTGGGTCTTCGGGGTGATGGGCGGCATCGGGCTGCTGCTGACCGCGCTATGGTTGAAGACGATCTACAATCCGCCGGAACACCCGATGATCAACCGGGCGGAGGTCGACTACATCGCCGCCGGCGGCGGCCTGGTGAACATCGATGAACCGGTCGCCAAAGGCCAGACGGCACGCTGGGACCATATCGTCCAATTGTTCCAAAACCGGATGATGGTCGGGATTTTCCTCGGCCAGTTCTGCATCAATGCGCTGACCTATTTCTTCATCACCTGGTTCCCGGTGTACCTGGTGCAGGCGCGCGGCATGTCGATCCTGAAGGCGGGGTTCGTCGCCTCCCTGCCGGCGATCTGCGGGTTCCTCGGCGGCATCCTGGGCGGCATCGTCTCCGACTGGATGCTGAAACGCGGCTTCTCGCTGTCGGCCGCGCGCAAGACGCCGATCGTGCTGGGCATGCTCACGGCCGTCGCCATGATCATCTGCAACTACACCGACCAGCAATGGCTGGTCGTGGCGCTGATGGCGCTGGCCTTCTTCGGCAAGGGCGTCGGCGCGCTGGGCTGGGCGGTGATGTCCGACGCGGCACCGCGGGAGATCACGGGGCTTGCCGGCGGCGTGTTCAACGCCTGCGGCAACGTCTCCTCGATCACCACGCCGATCATCATCGGCTATATCATCCAGACCACCGGCTCCTTCAACGGCGCGCTGGTGTTCGTGGCGGCCAACGCCGTGGTGGCGGCCGCGAGCTATCTGCTGATCGTCGGCCGGATCGAACGTATGGAACTAAGGGCCTAAGAACCATGACCCAGGAAATCCCCCCTCTGGCAATCCCCTCTTTGGCGCAAACCCCAAAAGTCACCGAGATGCTGGTCGTGCCCGTCGCCGGGCAGGACTGCATGCTGCTGAACCTGTGCGGCGCGCATGGCCCGTTCTTCACCCGCACCATCGTGGTGATGAAGGACAGTGCCGGCCATACGGGCCTCGGCGAAGTTCCCGGCGGCGAAAGCATCCTGCGTACGCTGGAACGCAGCATCCCGTTGGTCGTCGGCCAGCCGATCGGGGACTACAACGCGATCCTGAACGCCGTCCGGGCCTCGCTGCCCGGCGCCCAGGGCGGACGACAGGGCGGACGACAGGGCGGGCGGCAGGCGATCGTGCACCAGGCGGCCTCGGACGCCGAGAAGCGCGTCCTGGCGCAGCCGCATGAGATCAACCTGCGCGTCGACAACGTGCTGGCGGCGGTCGAGGCCGCGCTGCTCGACCTGCTCGGGCAGTATCTCGGCGTGCCGGTCTGCGCCCTGCTGGGCGGCGGCCAGCAGCGTGACGCTGCGAAGATGCTGGCCTATCTGTTCTATGTCGGCGACCGCACGAAGACCGATCTGCCGTATCCGGCGCCCCGCGGCTCGAACCACGCATGGGAGCATGTGCGGTGCCAGGAGGCCGTCACGCCGGAAACCATCGTGCGCCAGGCCGAGGCGGCAACCGAGCGCTATGGCTTTTCCGACTACAAGCTGAAGGGCGGCGTGATGCCCGGCGAGCAGGAGATGCAGGCGGTCCTGGCGCTGAAGAAGCGCTTCCCCGAGGGCCGCGTCACGCTGGATCCCAACGGCGCCTGGCACCTGGCCGAGGCCATCGAACTCGGCAAGGCCCATGGTCACGCCATGGCCTATGCGGAAGACCCGTGCGGGCCGGAAAACGGCTATTCCGGCCGCGAGGTGATGGCGGAGTTCAAGCGCGCCACCGGCATTCCCACCGCCACCAACATGGTCGCCACCGATTGGCGGCAGCTTGGGCATTCGCTGTCGTTGCAGGCGGTGGACATTCCGCTCGCCGACCCGCATTTCTGGACCATGAGCGGATCGGTCCGCGTCGCCCAGCTATGTGACGCGTTCGGCCTGACCTGGGGCTCGCATTCCAACAACCATTTCGATGTGTCGCTTGCGATGTTCACCCATTGCGCGGCGGCGGCGCCGGGCAACATCACGGCGATCGACACGCATTGGATCTGGCAGGAAGGCAATGAGCGGCTGACCAAGGAACCGCTGCAGATCGTCGGCGGCGATGTGGCGGTGCCCGACAAGCCCGGCCTGGGCATCGAGATCGACATGGACGCCCTGCGCGCCGCCAACGAGGTCTACAAGAAGATCGGCGGCGGCATGCGCGACGACGCGATCGCGATGCAGTACCTGGTGCCGGGTTGGACCTATGATCCGAAGCGGCCGGCGTTTGGCCGAGGGTAAAGGGCGCTCGAGCGCCCTCTATTCCCGCCAGCTTGGATCGCGCCGGTCGAGGTAGCGCAGCATTGCCGGCCATTCCAGCAGCCCGAAGGGCCGTCGCGTCGTCGGTTGATACAGATGAACCGAATGCGCGACGACATCCTCGGACGGCTGGGTCAGTTCGGTATTGGCCGCCATGGCGTCGACCTGCGCCTTGCAGGCCATTTCCAGCGAATACATCTGGTTGAAGGCCTCTGCCGCCGTCGGTGACGCGGTCAGCAATCCATGATTGCGCAGGATCATGCTGCACGCGGAACCAAGGTCCTTCACCAGCCGCGCCCGCTCATCCAGGTTCAGCGCGGGTCCTTCGAAATCATGATACGCGACCGGCATGCAGCGCATCGCGGTCTGGGTCAGCGGCAGCAGGCCGCATTTCATGGTCGAAACGGCCATGCCGGCCCTTGTGTGCGTGTGGATCACGCATCCGACATCGGGCCGGGCGGCGTGGACCGCGCTGTGGATGACGTAGCCGGCCGCGTTGATGCCAAGGTCGGGGTGCGGATTGAAGATCGTGTTGCCTTCGATATCGATGGTGATCAGGCTGGACGCCGTGATCTCCTCATACATCCACCCGTACGGGTTGATCAGCAGGTGTTCGGCCTCGCCGGGGATGCGCACCGTGACGTGGTTGTAGACAAGGTCGGTCATGCCGAACAGCGCCAGCAGGCGATAGGTCGCGGCGCAGTCCAACCGAGCCTGCCACTCCGCATCGGAGACGCGGGCGCGGACCGGGTCGATGCGGGCGGATGTCGTTACATTCGTATCTGGCATGTCGTGATGGTCCAATCGCGTGAGGAAGTTGGGGATGCCCTAAACGGATTGACGGCTCATGGCGGCCGGCGCGGTTGCTGCCCTGCTTTCGCCCAGCGCGACGACGATCACGGCGGCGACGACGGCGCAGGCGGCGATCGCGACCATCCCCCAGCTATAGCTGCCGGTGGCGTCCTTGATGGCGCCGACCACGAACGGTCCAAGGAACCCGGCCAGGCCGCCCACCGCGTTGATCAGCGCCAGGCCCCCCGCCGCCGCCGCGCCTGTCAGCAGCGATGACGGAATCGCCCAGAAGACGGGCTGGCTGCCCAGGAAGCCGAAGGCCGCCACGGAGAAGGCGACCATCGTCGCGACATGGCCGGTGACGAGCGTGGAGGCGATCAGGCCGGCCGCGCCGACGACCAGGCCGAACGCGCAATGGAAGCGGCGTTCGCCAACCCGGTCGGACCGGCGGCCGATGGTCAGCATGCCCAGCATGCCGAACAGATACGGGATCGCCGTGACGAAGCCGGTCTGGGTATTGGTCAGCCCCATGCCCTTGATGATCTGCGGCAGCCAGAAGCCAAGGCCGAAGGTGCAGGCGATCGCCCCGAAATAGACCAGGCTCAGCAGCAGCACGCGCGGATCGACCAGGGCTTTCCCGATCGAGAAGTGCTCGATCGCCTCCCGCTCCTTGCGTTCCTGCGCCAGGCGGGCGATCAGCCAGGTGCGGGCGTTGGGGGACAGCCATCGGGCGCGTTCCGGGGAGTCGGTCAGGACGAACGGCACCAGGATGGCCAGGATCACGGCGGGCAGGCCTTCGAGGATATAGAGCCACTGCCACCCGCGGAAACCGAGCGTGCCGTCGAGGCCCAGGATCAGCCCGGATACCGGCGCGCCGACGATGGTGGAGATCGGGATGGCGGCCATGAACCAGCCGATGATCTTGCCGCGGTAGCTGTTGGGGAACCACAGGGTCAGGTAGAACAGGATACCGGGAAAGAACCCGGCTTCCGCGAGGCCCAGCGCGAAGCGCATTGCGTAGAAGCTTTTGACGCCGGTCACGAAGGCCATGGCGGCGGCGATGATCCCCCAGGTCAGCATGATGCGCATCATCCAGCGTCCGGCGCCGAACCGGGCGACGGCGAGGTTGCTGGGGATTTCGAAGATGAAATAACCCAGGAAGAAGATGCCGGCGCCGGTGCCGAAGACGGTCGAGCTGAAGCCCAGGTCCCGGTTCATGGTGAGCGCCGCGAAGCCGACATTCACGCGGTCGACATAGGCGATGAAGTAACACAGCATCAGGAATGGAACCAGCCGGCGGAATATGGCTTTCGTCGCCTGGGCTTCGGTCGCGGTTATCGTTTCACTCATCGTTTCGTCCGTTATCTCCCATTGTGCGCGCATCTTCTCGCGGCATAGGTGGTATGCGCTGTGTTTCGGTGCGGGGCTAGGTGCAAGCCTGGCAAGGCTCTATTGCAAGTTTTCGGACCCAGCGTTGAGCGGACGGCCGGAGCGACATTTTTGGAAGTCTGTCAGACAGTTGTATGGTATCGGGGGTGACGCGGCGCCACGCGCGTGCCAAGATGTCCGTAGGAGGATGCCCGAACTGCGAGCGGTCCGGCAGATGGGTCTTGGCCCCCAACGCTGGACGAAAGCGATCGCTGCGTGGGGGCCGCCAGCCCCATGAACTCATGGCCCGTCCCGGTCGTCGTTCGGCCAAGCTGCGACGGGTTGTGATCTCCCACCATCAGCCGGGTCGCGCCGGGCTTGCAACCGTAGACGCGACATTGTCGACGGCCCCATGAGAGCAGAGGTGCGTTCGGTCGGCTGTTGATGTCCACCCCCATTGTGCCGGACGATCTGCCGGAACGTGATCGCACGCCGCTGCGTGACGCCGGCTTCTGACCGCCGGTGTATCTCGTCGATACGAACGTCATCTCGGTTGGCGCACCGTCGCGGCTCGCTCCAGCCGGGTTGGTCGATTGGATGGATACGCACTCGGCGTCGCTGTTTCTCTCGGCCGTGACGGTGGCGGAGATCGAGGACGGCATCGCCAAGTTGCGGCGCGAGGGGGCCACGCGCAGACGTGCCGATGCGGCGGCCTGGCTGGAGGCTGTGCTGCATCTCTATGGCGACCGTATCCTGGCGTTCGATACGGCGGCGTCCCGCATTGCCGGTGCCCTTTCGGATCGGGCACGCAGCCAGGGTCATGCGCCCGGATTCAGCGACATCGTCATTGCTGCGACCGCGCAATGCCACGGGCTGACCATTCTGTCGCGCAACGTCCGGCATTTTGCACCGCTGAACGTGCCGGTGCTCGACCCTTTCACTGCATTGCCGCCCGCCTAGGCGCACGCGGACCGCAAAGCATCTGTAAGACCGCAGGGCAGCATCACCCAGGCGCCGCGACACCACGAGCGGCGGACAGAGTCGCCCATCGGAATCAGCGGCAATGCTCGCGATATGTCTCCGCGGATCCTCATGATTGACCAATCGCCGATAGGATGGGCCCACCGTTAGCGCCGAGGCATGAACCCGTGCCCGGCACGAAGCCGATGGGTGGGCAAAAGGCCATTTCGCAGGTTTGGCGGCTTACGGCGGCGAAATGCGGTATTATGCAGCAGCCGCCACCACGGATTTGTGGCATGAGCGGCGCCCCGATCCCCACATATCATCCGCTCAATCCGCGCCGGTGGGCGCTGGTGGCGGTAGCAACCTTAGTCGGCGGAAGTTGCAATTTCGTTGAAGCCCCATTTGGATGGGGGCGTTCCGCCTTGGTCTCGGAGCAAAAAACGGGCAGATGTTTGCCGTTGTTGGTCGCCAGTCCAGTAGACAAAGCAGATATCGAGTATAAGGGATTTGCTTCCGTTGAGCGCGGCGTCAATGTCTCCCTGTGCGTCGCTATCGCTCTGGAGTGGAATGTAAGCGGCGCCAATTTTGGGGTCATTTTCATTCCCCGGCGCGGGATTATGGAACAATGTATGCCAAATCGCGGTTCCCTCTCCAGTAGGGAAGAGGCGCAGACCATCACATGCTTTGTTTCGGGGCAATGGCGAATTGGCAACAAAGGTTTCATTCGACAGCGGAATATGTTTGATCGAGTAAATTTTGAAATTCCAATTCCCACGCAAGGCAGGTTCTCGTCCGGTATTGACGAGAGTCAGCAGGATAGACATGGGTTGTGTGACGGTGAGCGGGCCGTGATCCGCTCGGTATATACCCACCCAAGCCCTGTTAGCTTCAATGGTGGCATTGTCCGCATCAACTATGCCCCAATAAACAAAAACCAGACCGACGAGAGCGACAATAGCGCCTCCAGCAGTTATGAAATTAAGCCGTTTCGCTACCCGGATTTGCCGTTCCCAGAATTCCCGCTCGTGGGCGCGGTGCTGCTGTTCTTCGGTCTCAGGGCCAGTAATAGGGGGCTTGAGCATGGCCCGTTCGCCCTGCTGATGGGTGGCTGG
>NZ_DASZTJ010000086.1:0-3165 GCF_035548235.1 Rhodopila sp. | reverse complement strand
CGGTGCGGCTAGAGATGCTACAATCCCGCCATGCGTGCAATGAGGGGGGCGGCGGCGGTCGTGCCGCGTTCAGGCGCTGAACCGCGTGCGATAGTCCTGCGGCGTCGTCGCCAGCAGGCGCAGGAAGCTGCGCCGCATGGTTTCCTCTGATCCGAAACCGCATCGCTGGGCGACGCGCTTCACCGGCGTGCCCGAGTCCAGCAGCATCCGTCGCGCCGCCTCGACCCGTAGCCGTTCCACCGCCCGTCCGGGCGAGACGCCGGTGGCCCGCGTGTAGTGGCGGCTGAAACTACGATCGCTCATGCCCGCCTCCCTGGCCAGGACGGGCAGCGACAGGTCATCGGCCAGGTGGCCGACGATCCAGGCGTGCAGGGCATCGAACCGGTCCTCGTTGGCCTGCAGCGACAGCGCGGTGCTGAACTGCGCCTGCCCGCCCGGACGCTTGAGGAACATCACCAGGTGGCGCGCGACGGCCAAAGCGAGGTCGCGGCCGAGGTCTTCCTCCACCAGGGCCAGGGCCAGGTCGATCCCGGCCGTTACGCCGGCCGATGTCCAGACCGTGCCGTCACGCAGGAAGATCGGATCGGCCTCGACCCGCACCGCCGGATACAGCCGCGCCAGTTCGGCGCAGAAGGACCAGTGCGTCACTGCGCGGCGGCCATCCAGCAACCCGGCCGCCGCCAGCAGGAACGCGCCGGTACACACCGACACGACCCGCCGAGCGTGCCGGGATCGCGCTTGCAGCCAGGCCAGGAGGGCGGGGTCCGAGGCGGCCGCCCGCACGCCGGGGCCGCCGGCCACCAGCAGCGTGTCCAGCGGCGCGTCGACCGGCGGCAACGGCGCGGCGCCCAGGACCAGCCCGGCCGAGGCGGTCACGGCCTCTCCCTGCCGCGCCACCACGCGCGGCGCATAGGGGGGCGCACAAGGGGGCGCACAAGGGGGCGCATAGGGGGGCGCACAGGGGGGCACATCGCCCAGCCCCATCCGGGCGACGATCTCGTTGGTCGAGGCGAAGACCTGCAGCGGCCCGGTCGCGTCCAGCAACTGGACCGCCGGAAACACCACCACGTCGACCACGCGGGCCGGCTTTGGCGTAAAACGAGGGGTATCTGGCATATGCGCCAAACCCTGCGCCGCTATCGTCCCGCTGTCCACACCGTTCTCCATCGGAAAGGAGGCACAAACCCATGATCCGGACCGAAACCCACCTGCAGATCGGGTCGCTGCTGTTCGAGGGCCTCGACCAGATCGACCTGACCGGCCCGTTCGAGGTCCTGTCGCGCATCCCCGACGCCACGTACCGCCTCTATGGCCGCACCGCCGGTCCGGTGCGGGACGTCAGGGGCCTGCGCCTGACCCCCGACGCCACGATCGACGAAGCCCCGGCGCTGGACGTCCTGCACGTGCCGGGCGGCGTCGGGCAGGAGGCGCTGATGGACGACGAGCGCCTGCTGTCTTGGCTCCGCCGCCAGGCCGAGGGCGCGCGGACCGTGTTCTCGGTCTGCACGGGCGCCTTGCTCTGCGGCGCGGCGGGTTTGTTGCGTGGGAAACGGGCGACGACGTACTGGGCGTCGTTTCACCTGTTGCCATATTTCGGCGCGACGCCGGTGAACCGCCGCGTCGTGCGCGACGGCACCTGGCTGTTCGCCGCCGGCGTGACGGCGGGGATCGACGGCGCGCTGCACCTGGCCGCCGAACTGCGCGGCGAGGACGTGGCCAAGGCGATCCAGCTTCAGATGGCCTATGCGCCCGAACCGCCTTTCGACAGCGGCACGCCCGAGGCCGCCCCGCCCGCCATCCTGGCCCAGGTCCAGGCCGCCTCCGCCCCCCTCACCGCCCGACGGGAGGCCACCGCTCGGCGTGTCGCCGCCCGTTTGGGCATCTCCCCTTTGGGCATTTCCCCTTTGGGTATTTCCCCTTTGGGCGTTCCCGCCGGCTGAGCCGGCGCTTTCCGGAGCTTCATCATGGACCTGACCCATATCCACGCCTTCGTCGCGGCCATGCAGCGCAAGGACCTGGACGCGATGCTGGACCACATGGCGGACGGCATCGTCCTCAACACGCCGCTGGTGGCGGACCCGGTCGAAGGGAAGGCGGCGATCCGGCAGGTCGTCGTGCCGCTGCTGCGCCTTGTCGACCGGTTCGACTTCCGGGAGGTGATGGAGGGGCCGCGGCACGTGTCCTCCTTCTTCACGATCGCGGTCGGGCCGCTTGCGGCCGACGGCATGGATTTCTGGCGGTTGGACGAGGCCGGGCTGATCGCCGAGATGACCGTCCTGTGGCGTCCCCTGCCGGTCGCGGCCGCCATCGCCCATCAGTTGACCGAGGCGGCCTGACGGTCCCGCCACGCGGCGGGCGGACGCCGCGTGGCGGATGGGGTCATTGCCAGTGGCCGCCGATCCAGGCCCAGCCGCCGTTGACATAGGCCCAATGGGCCGGGACCCAGTGGCGGCCGACGACGCGCTCTACGTAGTGGCCGGGGATCCAGGCGTAGCCGCGCCCGTCCCAGTGCCAATGGCCCGGCTGCCAGACCATCGCCTCCCGCGGGGGAGGCGGCATGGCCTCGACGCGCGGCGGCGGCGGCGGCGGATACGGGTTCGGCGGCGGCACGCAGCCGGCCAGCGAGCCTGTCAGCAGCGCCCCGGCGATCAGGGCCGGCAGGGCGCGTCTCGTGGTCGGCATGTCAGCCTCCTGTCCCAAGCGTCGGCGGCGGATATAGAGTGACAAATTGCAACCTTCCAATCATCAATCCACCAGGGAAAGCTACACCACGAACTTCCCGTTATTGGATGGCTTTGCTTGCGGCTATTGAGTGGAATTGATCCTGGACCCATCATTTCTTGTTGATGCGGACATTGTCTTATCGTCACGAGCTGCGGGGTGCCCGCCGGGGTGATTGTGCGATGGCGCCACATCGATAGACTCCGCCCGAGACCATGACCCAAGCCGACCGCACCACCCGACTGCTGCTCACCGTCCGCTTCATCCGCAGCATCGGCCAGGGCGCGCTGGCCGTTGGTTTCACCCTTTACCTTCACGCCCTCGGCTGGTCGGCGCCCGCCATCAGCGCCGTCCTGAGTGCGGCGCTGGTGCTGGGCGTCGTGCTGACGCTGATCGCCGGGCCGTTGAGCGACCGCGCCGGCCGGCGGCGCTTCCTGCTGGCCT
>NZ_DASZTJ010000085.1:0-25728 GCF_035548235.1 Rhodopila sp. | reverse complement strand
ATCTGCCCGACGACCGTCGTGCCGTTGGGGTCGATCCGCACGGGTACGCCGTTCACGGCCAGGACGTGTTCCTCGAGCGCGGCGCCCATCCGGACCGTCCCCGCTCGACCGCATCGACGTTGCAGCAGGGCCAGCCGTGGCGCAGGAACCATGTGTACCAGCCCTCGCGTCCATCCGGGGTGGTTTCCCAGGTCGCGCCCGTCAGCGACCCGCCGTGCCAGAACAGCAGGGGCGGCCGGCCGCCGGTTTCCGCCGGTATCGCGTACTGTACATACATCTGCCCGACGACCGTCGTGCCGTTGGGGTCGATCCGCACGGGTACGCCGTTCACGGCCAGGACGTGTTCCTCGAGCGCGGCGCCCGTCGTTTCCGTCATGCGGCCGCCGGCGAAGAAGGATCCCATCGCACTGAGCGCCAGCCAGGGTCCGCTCATGCGCACGGCCCTTCCGCCTGGTCCGGCGCACTGCCGCCGAACCGCACAGCGGGTGACAGATGAAGATGATCCACGATACCCCTCCGGACGTCCGTGGGGCGCGGATTGCCGCTGTTGGCCACCCTGAGTCAACCCGACGGTTGAAACCTTATCGGCGCATCCAGGCCTGGCAGAGGTCGACGACGCGGTCGATATCGGCGTCGTTGTTATATATGTGGAACGAAAACCGCAGCAGGTCGCGGCGTACGCCCAGCCGCACGCCGTTGGCGGTCAGGTGGTCGTAAAGGCCGGCCATGTCGGCATCGCCCGTCGAATCATGCGCCGATCCCAGGGCCTTGCCGACCGTCACGATATGGCTGGCATGCGCGTTCGACACGCCGCCGAACACCGGCAGGCCGATCTCCGTCATCCGCACCGCGAAGCGATGCGCCAGCGCCATCACGTGCTCCTCGACCTGGCGGGGACCAAGGTCGAGCAGCAGGCGGATCGACGCCCCGGCCGCGGCGGCGGCGGTGTAGTTGTAGTTCCCGACATCGAACCGCCGCGCGCCGGGGGCGAGGCGGTAAGCGGCAAGGTCGCCGGACTCGGCTTCGTGGCCGTCGCCCACATCGACGCCGAAACGCGACACGTAGACCGGCGCCAGGCCTTCGGCCACCGCGCGGCGGACATAGAGGAAGCCGATGCCGTACAGCGACATCAGCCCTTTCTGTCCCGAGGCGGACAGGGCGTCGACCTGCCACGCCTCCACATCGGTATCGACGATGCCGATCGACTGCGCCGCATCGACCGCCAGCAGCACGCCCCGCGCGCGGCAGTGGCGCCCCAGGTCGGCGACGGGAAACCGGAATCCCGGGGCGAACGATACCGTCGAGACGCTCACCGCCCGGGTCCGTTCGTCGATGGCGCCGATCAGGCGATCGAGAGGGATCATCCCGTCCTGCTGCGCGACCGTCCTGACGGTGACGCCGAAGCGGTCCCGCAGGCCGTACCAGGGGAAAAGATTGGCCGGGTGCTCCAGCGTGTCGCAGACGACGACGGCATCGCCCGGTTTCCAGGGCAGCGAGGCGGCGAAGGCCGCGATGCCGTCGGTAATGTTGCGCGTATAGGCAACCTCATCCGCGTGGCATCTGATCAGCGCCGCGAACAGCGACCGCGTCGACTCGATCGTATCGAACGCCCGTTTCTTGTCGAGCGTCCCGTCTTCCTGCGCGTCCAGGATCGCATCGATCGCGGTGCGCGCGCCGGAATACAGGAGGCCCCGGGCGGCGGTGTCGAAATAGGGGCCTTTCTCGGCGCCGGGAAAGAGGGTGCGGGCGCTGGCGATGGAGAGCGGCGGGACGTGGTCCGGCATGGCGGGGGCTCCTGAGACGCATCGGCGTAGGGCAATGGCCGGCCGACGGTGATCGTGACCAACCATGATCCTGCGCCGTTTGGATTCCGTGGGCCAGACCGGCTTGGATGACCGTGGGGCTGTTCGGGTTGGGATCGTAGCCTTTGGTCAGGGGAGTGCCGGCTGAGAGCAGGGTTTTTGACACAGATGCGCACGGATGGACGCAGATGCACACACAGATTCCGGATCGGCCGGAATGGGGACCCCGGTCGCTTTGGTCTCTGCGTGGAGTGCTTGGCCGATCGCGGAGACTCTGCGCTCATCCGCATGTATCGCCTTAAAAACCTGCGCCAACTGACTGGTTGACAACCGCTTCGTCAGCCGGCCCGAGCGCCCGACCGGAAACGCCGGCGCTCGTTGGCCTGGCAACAAGGCCGCGCGAGGCAGGGCTTCACCCTTTCGCGAGCCATGATCCCGATCCGGTTTTCGCCCATTTCATGCCACATCCTGTCGGCATGCTGCGTTGCGAAGCGGACCTCCTCCCTCCGCGCGGAGATAGCCTGATGCGCTTTCTGAGGACTTATGCCCGGGTGATCGGCCTGCTGGGCCGCGACCTGCGGATCGCCGGGTTCCTGGCTTTTGCGAACCTCATCGTTGCCGGCCTCCAGTTCCTGGATCCCGTGCTGTTCGGGCGCGTGGTCAACCTGCTCTCGGAATCCGACAAGCTCGGCCGCAGCGAGCTTTGGCATCAGGGCGCCATCCTGCTGGGCATCTGGGTCGCGGTCGGCATCGGCGGCATATTGGGCAACATTTCGGTGTCGTTGCAGACGGAACGTCTGGCGCACCGGCACCGCATCAAGTCCATGGGCCGGTACTTCCAGCACGTGCTGGCGCTGCCCCTGTCTTTCCATGGCGACACGCATTCCGGCCGGCTGATCAAGGCCATGCTGTCCGGCACCGACGGGCTGTTCGGCACCTGGCTGGTGTTCTTCCGCGACCAGTTGTCCACCATCCTGTCGGCCGCGGTCCTGCTGCCGCTGACCCTGTTCCTGAACTGGCGCCTCGCGATCGTGCTGATCGCCCTGGTCGCCGTCTTCCTGGTCTTCACCGCGATCGTCGTGCAGAAGACCGAGACGGCGCAGCGCCAGGTGGAGGGCCTGAACTCCTCCCTGGCCGGCACGGCGCAGGACGCGCTGACCAACGTGATGGTCGTGCAGTCCTTCACCCGCCTGTCGGCCGAGGGCAAGCTGTTCAGCGACATCGCCGCCCAACTCATCCGCCACCAGTTCCCGGTGCTGAACTGGTGGGCGCTGGTCAACGTGATGACGCGCGCGTCTTCCACGATCGCCGTGATCACCATCGTGCTGGTCGGCACCTGGCTGCATGTCAACGGCCTGGCGAGCGTCGGCGAGATCGTGAGCTTCATGGGCTTCGCCATGCTGCTGATCGGCCGGCTGGAGACGGCGGCGTCGTTCGTGTCCTCCCTGTTCTTCAAGCTGCCGGCGCTGGAGGATTTCTTCCGCATCCTCGATGCCCGCAGCAACGTCCCCGAGAAGGAGAACGCCCGCACGCTGTGGGCGCCGCGCGGCGAGGTGAAGTTCGAAGCCGTGTCCTTCGCCTACCCGAACACCGGCGCGACGGTGCTGTCCGACCTGACCTTCACCGCGAAACCCGGCACGTCCGTGGCGGTGGTGGGCCATACCGGCGCGGGGAAGTCGACCGCCATGTCGCTGCTGCAGCGCCTGTGGGACCCGACCCAGGGACGCATCACCGTCGACGGCCAGGACCTGCGCGACGTGACGCTGGACAGCCTGCGCAGCAATATCGGCGTGGTGTTCCAGGAGAGCCTGCTGTTCAATCGCACCATCCGCGACAACCTGCTGGTCGGCCGCCCGAACGCGACGGACGAGGAGATCGAGCAGGCCTGCCGCATGGCCGACGCCCACGAGTTCATCGTCCGCCAGCCGCATGGCTATGACACGATGATCGGCGAACGCGGCACGACGCTGTCGGGCGGCCAGCGCCAGCGCCTGGCGATCGCGCGGGCGCTGCTGAAGAACCCGCCGATCCTGATCCTGGACGAAGCCACCAGCGCCCTGGACGCGGCCACCGAGGCACGGGTCAGCAAGGCGCTGAAGACCCTGATGGCCGGGCGGACCACGTTCATCATCGCCCACCGGCTGTCGACGGTGAAGGACGCCGACGAGATCCTGGTGTTCGACGACGGCCGGATCGTCGAACAGGGCAACTTCCAAGGCCTGCTGGCCAAGGACGGGCGGTTCGCAGAGTTGGTGCAGACGCAGTTGGCGACGTCGGTGCCGCAGTTGGCGGCGGCGGAGTAGGGGGAGCTTCCAACCCCCTTCCTCGTCATGGCCGGGCCCTCTCCCGGCCATGAAAAAAAAGTCCCTTACGCCGGCCGCACGTTCCAGAACGTCGCGAACCCGTTCAGCACCCCGGTGATGCTCGTCCGATACGCCGTCGGCTGGAAGAAGCGGCCCAGCGGGATGCTCGGCACGTCGACCATGCACTGAAGCTGCATGTCGACGCAGATCTTCTTCTGCGCCGCCTCGTTCGGGGCGTCGAACCAGGCGTTGCGGTAGTCCTCCAGTTTCTGGCTGATGCACCAGCCGGGCCAAGCCGAGGGTTTGTCGCCGTCGCCGCGGATCGCGTAGTGGTTGGAGGGGTTCATGTGGTCCAGCCCCTCCCACCCGGTGAAGAAACAGTTCCAGCCGCCCTTGTCGATCGGGCCCTTGTTGTTGCGGCGCTGCAGCATGGTGCCCCAGTCGGTCGCGACGTAATCGACGTTCATGCCGACCTTGCCCATCATGTCGGCCGCGACGTCGCCGATCGCCTTGAACTGGGCATAGTCGGTGGCGACGATCATCACGACCTTCTCGCCCGAATAGCCCGCCTTCTTCAGCAGTTCCTTGGTCTTGCCGTAGTCGCGCGGTCCCATCAGCGGCTCCAGCCCGACCGTGCTCGCCATCGGGGTGCCGGGGCAGAAGAAGCCGTGCGGCACGGTGTAGAGCGAGGGGTCGGTGCCGACGATCGCCTCCATGAACGCCGCCTGGTCGATGGCATAGAACAGCGCCTGCAGCACCTCGGGCTTGTCGAAGGGCGGCTGCAGGTGGTTGGGCCGCATCATGTTGACGTTGCCGGTCGGGTTGATGGTGACGACGCGGATGTTCCGGTCCGCCTTCAGCAGCGGCAGCAGGTCCTGGGTCGGGTTTTCCCACCAGTCCTGCTCGCCGCTTTTCAGTGCCGCCGCCTTGGTGGCGGCATCCACGATCGTTGTCCATTCGACCCGATCGAAATGCACGACCTTGGGACCGGCGGTCCAGTCCGGCTTGCCGCCTTCGCGCGGCTTGTACTTGTCGAACCGCTCATAGACGTTGGTCGCACCCGGGACGCGCTCGCTGGCGACATAGCGGAACGGGCCGCTGCCGACCATTTCGGTCACCTGCTTGAACGGGTCGGTCTTCGCCAGGCGTTCCGGCATCATCACCGGCGACGGCGTCGTCGGCTTGCTGAGCGCGTACGGCAGCAGCGGGAACGGCTTGTGCAGCCGGAACTGGATTGTCTTGTCGTCGGGCGCCGACAATTCGTCCGTCACCGCCATCAGCGCCCCGCCATAGGCGTCGCGCGCGGCCCAGCGGCGGATGCTGGCGACGCAGTCGCGGGCCAGCACCGGGGTCCCGTCATGCCACAGCAGGCCGGAGCGCAGCGTCAGCTTCCACAGCTTGCCGTCATTCTCGACGACATGGCCTTCGAGCATCTGCGGCGAGGGGGTGAAGGTGCCGTCCTGGCCGTAGAGCGTATCGAAGACCATGTAGGCATGGCCTCGGGTAACGTTCGCGGTGGTCCAATGGGGATCGAGGAACGCGAGGTCGATCTGCGGCACGAATTTCAACGTGGTCTCGCCGGCGGCACGAACGATCGATGGCAGGGCGAGGGTGGACAGGCCGGAGGCCAGCATCGTTCGGCGCTTGAGCGTGGGGGTCGTCGACATGACCGTACTCCTGCGAGCGGTGACGGACGTTCGTTCCCCAGGGAAAACTAGCATCGCCGAGCGGAGGGCCGTCAATGGGACGGGTGTTGGCGGCGGCGCGTGCCGCGGTCACCCTTGCGCCGGCCATGGCAAGGGACGATGCGATCGCCGGCCGCGGCGATGGCACGTTCGGCGCCATTCAACCCGGCGTGACCGGTTTTCCCGTCACTTGTCTTTGAATGGGCGTAACGACACGGAAATCCCAGATACCGGCCACCTGACTCAATCGCAGGGGATATTGCCATGTTGCGTCTCGCTCTTTTCTTTCTGGTCGTTTCGATTGTCGCGGCGATTTTCGGCTTCGGCGGCATCGCTGCCGCATCGGCCGATATCGCGCGCATCCTGTTCTTCATCGCCATCGTCATATTCGTCGTGCTGCTGATCGCGGGACTGATGGCCGGCAGCACCCTGTGGTGACGACGGGAACCCCGGCGAGGCGGCGTTGCCGTCTCGCCGGGAAAAATGCTGCACTGCACGTATGAAATTTGCATTTTTCATTTCCGCGGGCGCATGCTGCCTCCCTTCATCGGGTACAGCCGCGCTGTCCGCTTGAAAACAGCCCGCTCGGCGCTGGGGCGCGGCGCAGCCCGCAATGGCGGGAGGAGCGAACCATGTCCACGGTTGCCGCGATATTGAAACACAAAGGCTACAATGTCCTGACGGTCAGTCCCGACGCGCGTATCAGCGACGTTTCCGCGATCCTGTCGGATAATCGTATCGGTGCCGTCCTGGTCCTCGATGAGGCGGAGCAGATGCTGGGCATCGTCAGCGAGCGCGACATCGTCCGCTGCCTTGCGGCGAACGGGACGCGGACGATCGACATGACGGCCGGCCAGTTGATGACGCGGGCCGTGCAGATCGCGCATCCCGACACCACGGTCGTCGAGGCGATGCGCATGATGACCGCGGGGCGGTTCCGGCACCTGCCGGTGGTCGATCACGATACGTTGGTGGGGCTGATCAGCATCGGCGATGTCGTCAAGGCGCGCATCATGCAGCAGGAGGCGACGGTCGAAAGCCTGACCGCGTACGTGGCCGGATCGGCGTAGGCGTCAGCGCGCGGTCGGCGCCAGCGCGAGGTGCGTCCTCGTCCCGTACGCCCGTGACGGCGGGATCTTGGCATCCCGGATCGGGGTGCCGCCGCCGGCACAGGGTGTGATCGCGATGAAGCGGGCAGGGTCCACCGGCCGGTCGTTGACGAGCATGCCGAAATAGAGATGCGGCCCATAGGTCAGGCCGCTGCGCCCGACCGTGCCCAGCTTCTCGCCGGCGGCGATGGTTCGGCGGCCCTCCAGGATCGGCGGGGCGATCAGGCCGAGATGGCTGTAGACGCCGATGAAGCCGTCGTGCTGCACCAGCATCTCCAGCCCGCCCACGCCGCGCCGCTGCACACGGATCAGCGTTCCGGGCGCGACGGCGCGCACGGGGGCGCCGAGCGGGGCGGGGAGGTCGACGCCGGGGTGGAAAGTGCCCGCCAGGGGGCGGTTCGGCAGGACCCGGGGGCCGAAGGGGGACGAGACGCAGGCCGGCGAGACCGGCGGCTGCAGCGCGGTCTGCGCGTACCCGGCGGCGGGCAGCAGCAGCGCGGACACGAACAAGGCCAGGCGCGGGGGTGCGATACGCGGCAAGCGGAGCATGGCGCACCCTGTCATGGAACGAACCGAAGCGGGAAGGTGGCCGGTCATCATCTTCCCGAGAATGGCGTCCGGCATCCTGATCGTGCATCGTGTCGCAAACCCGCCAGGAGAGCCCTATGGCCCGCGTCCGCAGCATCCCTTCCAGCGAATTGCCGCCTGACCTGGCGGACATCTATGAACGCTTCGCCGGCGCCTATGGCCCGTTCCGCAACCAGGTCGCCGTGTTCGCGCACGTGCCCGCCGCGCTGCGGCATCTGATGTCCATGCTGATGGAACTGCGGGAAGCCAAGACGCTGCCGAAGCGGTATCTGGAAATCGCGATCGTCGTCGTGTCGAAGCTCAACGAATGTCACTACTGCGTCGCGCACCACAAACCCTTCCTGACCGTCGAGGGCCTGTCGCCCGAGGGCGTCGACCGTCTGTTGGACGACGACAATCCGGAACTGGACGAGGTCGACCGGCTGGTCGTCGCCTATGCGAAGATCGCGTGGGAGAACCCGCAGCGCATCCCCGAGCGGATGTTCGACCGGCTGAGGGCGCATTTCTCCGAGGCGCAGATCGTCGAATTGACATTGCGCACGACGTTGTGCGGCTTCTTCAACCGCTTCAACGATGCGCTGCAGATCGAGGAAGAGGAGGAAGTGACCCACGCCTGACAGGGGCACTCTTGCCGGATCGCATCCCCCGCCTGTAGCGTTGAAAAAAACATCGGGTGGGAGAGACGTTGATGAACCGTCGGTGGATGATCGCCTCGGGCCTCTTTGCCTTGGGCGCGTTCCTGTTTGGCAGCCCTCATGCCTGGGCTGAGGAAGGCATGTGTGCCAAACCGGTGCAGATGCAAGGGTTCAAGACCTGCGCGGACGTCGCGAAGGCGGAGCAGGAGGGGGCGGTGGTCATCTACTCGCCCGATCCGGAATCGAATACCGCCGCCTTGCTGGACCAGTTTCACGCGGCGTTCCCAAAGATCAAAACCAGTTTCATCCGTCTGCAGACGGGTGCGCTGTACCAGAAGCTGATGACGGAGCGGCGGGCGCAGACCTACCAGGTCGACGTACTGCAACTGACCGATGTCGGCTATGCGCTGGACTTCCAGAAGCGGAAAGGCTGGGTCCATTACGTTTCCCCTGAAATGGCCGCCTACAAGCCGGATTTCAAAAGCCAGCCGGAAGGGTACTGGACCTGGGGCTCGTTGATCATCGCGGGCATCGCCTACAATCCCAACCTGGTGAAGCCCGAGGATGCGCCGAAATCCTGGAAAGACGCGCTCGACAAGAAATGGGCAGGGGTGATCAGCGCCAAGGTCGCCGCATCGGGGCTGGAGCACGTCACCTGGTATGAACTGAAGAAGCTCTACGGCGACGACTATTGGAACAAGTTCGCCGAACTGAAGCCGCGCGTGTTCGATTCCTATGTGCAGCAGTTCGACCGATTGGTCAGCGGCCAGGATTCGATCGCCCATACCGGGCAATACTCGGCGTATCTGCAGTTCAAGGCCAAGGGCGCGCCGGTCGGCTTCGTCTTTCCGACCGAGGGCGTGACGGTGACCCCCGGCGTCTGGGGCGTCGTCGCCGATACCCCGCATCCCGAGGCGGCGAAACTGTTCATGGACTGGCTTTTGTCCGCGCCGGGTCAAACCGCCTATGACAAGGTCGCCTATCTGAGTTCACCGCGGCCCGACGCCGCGCCGCCGCCCGGCGGCAAGTCCACCGGCGAGATGAAGCTGCTGTACCCCTCCGACTGGCAGGACTTCCTGGCCACGACCACGCCGTATCAGCGGCAATGGGCGCACGTCTCCGGCGTGCCCTGATCGATGCGCGGATCGACTGCGCTGATGGTGCTGGTGCTGCTGCCCTGCGCGGCACTGGTGCTGTATCCGCTGGTCTTCATCATCTCGGAATCGCTGAATGTCGGCGATCCCGGGGTGTTTCCGCCTGAAATCATCAGCCTGTCGAACTTCGCCCGGCTCAAGGACGATGTGCCGATCATCCTGAACACGCTGTACGTATCCGTCGCCGCCACGGCGATGGCGGTGGTGTTCGGCTTCGTCCTGGCCTGGATCCTGACCCGCACCAACGTCCCCGGCGGCGGGCGGTTCGAGCGGCTGATGGAACTGCCCTATTACATGACCCCGCTGGTCGGCGCGATGGCTTGGGGCGTGCTGGCGGGGCCGAAGACCGGGTTGCTGAACCAGGTCTGGCACCTGACCGGGGCAACCGGCGACCTGTTCAACATCTACTCGCCGCTGGGCATCGCCTGGGTGATGGCCCTGTTCGAGGGGACCGTCGCGTTCGTGATGATCTCGGCAGCGATGAAGTCGATGGATCCCTCGCTGGAAGAAAGCGCGCGCGTGTTGGGCGGCAGCAAGCTGCGGACCGCGTTCGGGATCACCCTGCCGCTGGTCGCGCCGGGCGTGCTGTCGGCCATCGTCTTCGTCTTCGCCGAGATGCTGGGCGCCTTCGCCGCCGCCTTCGTGCTGGGGATTCCCGGCCGCTTCTATGTCATCACGACGGCGATCTGGGAATCCACCCAGTCCTTCCCGCCGGATTACGGCACCGCCGCGGCCCTGGGCCTGTCGCTGTTCCTGGCGATGACGGTCACGCTGACGATCGCGCGCCTGATCATGCGGAAAGGCACATACGCAACGATCACCGGCAAGGCGTTCCGGCCCCGGCCGGTGAATGTCGGCGCGGGGCGCTGGCTGTGCCTGGCCGTCGTCATGGCCTATCTGCTGGTGGCCGTCATCCTGCCGATCGGCGCGCTGCTGATGACGTCGTTCCAGAAGTTCGCCACCGTCATCCTGGCCCAGAGCATCTTCACGCTGGACAACTACCGCACCGCGCTGGCCACCGGCACGCTGGGATCGGCGTTCGTCAACAGCATGATCCTGGGCGTTTCGGTCGCGACGATCGGCGTGCTGGTGATGGGGGTGCTGACCTGGATCATCTACCGCTCCCGCCTGCCGGGCCGCACCGCGATCGAATATGTGCTGATGTTCCCGCAGGCGGTGCCTCGGCTGGTGTTCGGCCTCGGCCTGCTCTGGGCCTGGATCAACATCCCGATCCCGATCTACGGCACGCTGTGGCTGCTGGGGATCGCCTATTTCACCGTGTTCCTGCCCCTGGGCCTGCGCACCCTGGCCGGCGTCGTGCTGCAGGTCGACCGGTCGCTGGAGGAATGCGCCTGCGTCTGCGGCGCCGGCTGGATGCACCGGATGCGCACCGTCTCGCTGCCATTGCTGCGCCCCGGCATCGCCGCCGCCTGGCTGCTGATCTTCATCGCCTCGATCCGGGAGCTGGGGGCTTCGATCTTCCTGATGGGACCACAATCGAAAGTGATTTCACCTGCTATCATCAACGCCTGGCTGTCGGCCAGCAGCGAACTCTCGGCGGCGATGGCCATGCTGCTGACGGCCACGATCTTCATCGCGGTCATCGTCCTGTTCGGCGTCGCCCGGACCTTCGTGCGGACCGACGCATGAGCGGCACGCCCAGCATCGAGATCGACGGTCTCTGCGTCGCCTATGGCGATGCGGTGGCGGTCGACCGGGTCGCGTTCTCGATCCAGCAGGGCGAGCTGGCGACGCTCCTCGGCCCGTCAGGCTGCGGGAAAACGACGACGCTGCGCGCCATCGCGGGGCTGGAGGACCCGACAACGGGCGTGATCCGGCTGAACGGCGACACGGTGTTCGATTCCGCGCGGCGCATCAACGTCCCGGCGGAGCGGCGCGGGCTGTCGATGGTCTTCCAGTCCTATGCGATCTGGCCGCACATGACGGTGGCCGAGAACGTCGCCTATGGCCTGAAGGTCCGCCGCCGGCCGCGGGCGGAAATCGACAGCAACGTCAAGCGCGCGCTCGACCTCGTGCAGATGAGCGCGTTCGGGGACCGTCCGGCCTCGAAACTGTCCGGCGGCCAGCAGCAGCGCGTCGCCGTCGCTCGGGCGATCGCCTTTTCGCCCTCGGTGCTGCTGTTCGACGAGCCGCTGTCCAACCTCGATGCCAAGCTGCGTACCGAGATGCGGGTAGAGCTGCGGGAACTGCAGCAGCGGCTGGAGATCACCTCGGTCTATGTGACGCATGACCAGGAAGAGGCGCTGGCGATCTCGGACCATGTGATCGTGATGAACCAAGGGCGGATCGAGCAGATCGACGCGCCGGAGGTGCTGTACAACCGCCCCGCCAGCCTGTTCGTCGCGGATTTCGTCGGGGCGGCGAACCTGATCGAGGGGACGGTGCGCCAGACCGGACCGGTGTCGGTGTTCGAGACGCGGGGCGGCCAGGTCCTGCGCGTCGCGACGCCGCGAAGCGTGACCGGAAGCGAAACGATATTGGCGCTGCGATCGTCGCATGTGTCGTTGCAGACGGAGCCATCGGCGGCGGCGGGGGATGCCAATGTTGCGACCGGCACGGTACACCGGCGGATGTTCCACGGCGATTTCGTCCAATACGTGATCGACTGGCCGGCCGGGCAGTTGCTGGTCCGGCGGCCGCCGACGGAGATGATCGCGGAGGGGGCGGCGGTGTCGATCATGTTCCTGCCGGAACATTGTGTGCTGCTGGGGCGGTAGCGCGCCTGCGCGGATCATGGCCCGACCCAGCCGAGCCGTAACGTTAACCGTTATTTGCGGACGGACGGGGCGCTGACCAGCCTTCCCCCACCGGGTACAACATCATAGATTGCCATCCGGCGCGGCCTGCGGAGGGAACGGCGCGGCCACGCCGATAGCAACGTCTTTTATTTGGAGTAGGGCAAATACGATCACGATGTCATTCCAAGACACATGCAGCGCAAACGATCCTCCTTGGAAGGATTGCCATCAGTAGACTTCGACTGCTCCTCCGGAGGACTGCCTGCGCCACGTCCAAGCCGAGGCGGAGTGGGAGCCCGCGGGCGTTGACATCGTGTCATGCCGAATCGACTGGCTGCAGTCAAGCTTCCCCCCGGAGTTCCAGGTCCGTACCGAGTCTGACTGCTGTTGCCGTGACTTCGGGTCACTTCAACTCGCGGCGGATCTCAACAGGGAAGCGATCCTTATGCGGCCTTCGTTGCGGACATGCTGCCGTGGCCAAAGCTGTCGCCACCTTGGACCCGTGCAACGGTCTTGGTATCTTTGGCGAGACATTAAACAGGATTTCGTTGATGACTCGACATCTGGCCGGAGCGAATGCGCCTCGCTTGTTCGCTGGCTCGAATATCTCCACCTTGCACTGCGAATCGGCGATTGCAAGTCAAGCTGCCTGGCTTCGACGTCCGTCCCGTGACTCTCGGACCGCCTGATGGACAACGTTAGCCTCCTAACGCCTCCCGTCTTGTCTGGGCGTCGCATTCTCGTTGGGCTGATCGAGCACTTTGGCGACATCGTCGCCTGCGAACCAGTAGCACGCTATTTGCGGTTCAACGCACCCGACGCACACATCGCGTGGGTGGTTATGCCGGCCTATCGCGAGTTGATAGATACGAATCCGTACATTGACGAGACTATAACGGTCGATTGCTTGACGGATTGGATTCGGCTCACCAGTCATACCACCTACGACCAGCTTGTCGATCTGCATGTCAACTATCGGGTGTGCCCGCACTGCTACGTCCCTCTTGTGAAGCGAGGGGGCAAGCCGTTCGTCACTGCCTTCAACTGGTTCGATTACGGGCCGCTACTGGAAGCATTCTCGGTAGGGGCAGGGCTGCCTCGGCTCTCCGCCCAGCCCCGTATCTATCTTGGCACCGAACATCGCGAAGCCGTGGACGCGCTGGGCTTGCCGGCGAGGTTCTGTGTTGTACACCGGAAGTCAAATGATCCGCTGAAAGACTGGACGGCAGAAGGGTGGGAGTGGCTGGCGAAGATCATCCGGGAAGAACTTGGGCTGACCATCGTCGAAGTGGGTGCCGGCGCGCCGGAGGATATGCTGCCGCCGATCCGCGACTCGATTGATCTCACGAACCGTCTACCACTCCTGCAAACGGCTGAAGTGATCCGCCGTGCCGGCCTCTTCATTGGCATCGACAGCGGCCCGGCGCATTTTGCGAATGCGCTCCAGGTACCCGGCGTGGTGCTGCTCGGTCGCTTAATCCATTTCCGGCAATATTGTCCTTACACCGGCTTTTACGCAGGTTCGTCGCCGCAGGTGAAGCTTGTGCGCAACCTCAATGGACCGGCGGCCGAACTCGGTCGAAATGAGGTTGCCGAGGCCGTCCGCTACGTCTTGGCCGCAGCCGAGGGCCGCGTTCCGGCGCCGAGTAAAGCTCGTCCGCAAGGCTGGCTCCCGCCACGCGAGACGCAAAGCCAGAAAATCCTTCTGTCCGGCCAGCTTGACGTCGGCTTCTATGTGCTTAGCCACCCTGAATTGGAAGCGGAACCGCAGCATCCGGTTGACCATTGGGTCCAACAAGGCATGCCTCGAGACGAGGGCGTGCGGGACATGCCGGGCTCGTTCCCGGCGGCAGATGCGGCATGGAAAACATCCCCTGTTGAAAATGGCAGCAAAACCCTTGATGCACTGCTCCGGCCGGAAGACCAGCGTATTTTCGAGGCAGCGCGGATAGCGCCCCAAGCAACCGGCCAATTCGCCGGCGAACGCGGAATGGGAGAGTCGACGGTGGTTCCGCCCCGGCTTCTCGCCTTCTACCTGCCCCAGTTCCACCCGATTCCCGAAAACAACTGGGCGCACGGGATGGGTTTCACTGAATGGAACAATGTCATCAAAGCGAAACCGCTGTTCCGGACGCATTACCAGCCAAGGATTCCCGGCGAGCTGGGGTTCTATGACCTGCGAGCCGAAGAGGTTCTGCACCAGCAGATCAGCCTTGCCCAGCAGCACGGCATCGACGGTTTTTGCTTCTATTACTACTACTTCCAGGGGCGAAAGCTTCTCTACCGGCCGATTGAGAATTTCGTAAAGTCAGGGATCGATGCGCCGTTTCTCTGTCTGTGGGCGAATGAAAACTGGACCCGACGATGGGACGGCGGTGACCGGGAGGTGATTGTTGCCCAGCAACACTCATACGAAGACGACTTGCTGGCATTGCGGGAACTGGTGCCGTTGTTCCAGGATCGCCGCTATGTGACGATCCGCGGCCGTCCGGTCATGATGGTCTACAAACCGCATTTGTTTCCCGATATCCGGCGGACCGTAGACACTTGGCGAACCGAGATCGGTCGGCACGGTTTCACGGACTTGTTCCTTGTGACCGTGGACGACTGGCCGGAAAGCCCGTACCGTCCAGGCGATATCGGTTTCGACGCTAGTTACGAGATCCCGTCCAATTTGGTGCCTAGCAGCAGTTTTGTGGATGATACGTCCGACCTCGATCTGGTCCCGGATTTTGCAGGTCGGATTGTCGATTATGCAAAATTCGCCCGCTTTCACATGGGCCGCCCCGCCCCGGCACACCGGCGCTTCCGCACCGTCATGGCACCCTGGGACAACACCGCGCGATATGGGACCCAGGCGATGGTGCAGATTAACGGTGGCGGGGACGCCTACAAGTTATGGCTGATGCGGGCATTGCTGGATGCGTGTCTCAATCATGCCCCCGAAGAGCGATTGGTGTTCCTGCACTCCTGGAATGAGTGGTGTGAGGGGACATATATCGAGCCGGATGGCAAGCTGGGCCGGTTCTACCTGGAACAGACACGCGACGCAGTCGCCTTGGTACGTGAAGCTTTGGGGCTGGCGAATGGCAGGAACACGATGGAGGCCGTTTCGTCGTTGCTGCTATGCCAGCTCGAGAAGGACCGTGGTGCCTTGCAGGTGGTGGAAGCGCTCCGCCTGCAGGCAGCTCATCAGGCGATCCAGGCGCGCAACGAGGTAGGTGCGGAGTTGGACGAATTGCGACGACGTCTCGATGCGATGCGCGATTCCACCTCATGGCGCATAACCCGCCCGCTTAGGACCCTAGCGACCCTGGTACGGGGACGATAACCTCGAGGAATCTCGAATTGGGCGATCCTCAATTTCTGAAATCGGTGAGCACCGGCTTCGGCCGCATCACCTACTTCGCCAACGACACCGGAGCGATTTCGCGTTCGTTGGAGACATACGGCGAATGGGCGGCAAACGAGCTGACATTCATGCGTCAGTTCATCGTGCCAGGGTCCACCGTGCTCGACGTCGGTGCCTATATCGGTACGCATGCGCTAGCCTTCGCCGATTTCGTTGGCGAAGGCGGTTCCGTGATCGCGTTCGAGGCACAGCCGCGGAGCTTTCAAGTGCTGCGCGACAACCTCGAATCCAACGAAAAAAAGCACGTGAGGTTGGAGAACGTCGCGGTCAGCAATCACAAAGGCAGCATACAGGCCCACGGCATCGAAATCGCTCGAGAGGGCAGCTTTGGCAGCACGAGTTTGATTGAAGGAGCCGGGTCAGGCGAGGATGACTCGATCCGGGTCCCCTGCATTACCTTGGATTCTCTGCAACTGACACGTTGCGATCTCATCAAAATTGACGTGGAAGGCATGGAATCCGCAGTCATTGACGGCGCAGCAGAGACCCTTCGGCGCTGTGGTCCAATAATCTACGCTGAATGCAATTCCGTCGAAGCAGGTCTACGTAGCCTCCAGGCGCTGCGGAACCTCGGCTATGTCGCGCGCCTTCATGTTGTGAATGCGTTCAATCAGTCCAATTTCCTTAATAATCCACTCAATATTTTCGGCGCAGCGAAAGAGGCTGCGTTAATTGGCTTTCCTGCCAAGGATGGACGAATAGCTACGGTTCCGGTGCGTGATTGCGAGATCCTGGTTCAGATCGATACTGCGGATGACCTCGTCCTAGGCATGCTGAACAAACCGCAATACCTGAGTGAGATCCTGGAACCGAGTGCCGCGGCGGCAACTGGTGGGCGTCATTGGCTGGAAGGGTTTCACGAAGCGCAGACGTCGCTTGAACGGCTGGATGACGCGTTCAGTCATTTGCGCTCCTGCAAGGCAGACCTCGATGCGGCAGACGAGGCAAAACGCGCTGCCGCTGAGCAAATTGCCAGGCTTCGCTCCGAGGTGCAGCAATTGCAGGCACTCGTGACGGCAACGCAGATGGAGTCCGCAATGATCCGGCTGCAGGTCAAGGCCGCGGACCAGCGCGTCCGAGAGGCGGCGGAACAATCCGCCTGGATGCAGGCGAAGGTCGATGCCATGGAGCGATCTACCTCCTGGCGAATGACTAAGCTGCTTCGCGCCGTCGCCCGCCAATTTCATCGGACTCACTGATCTGGAGAGGGCAGCCTAGGTAGTGACACCTTCAGAAGCGGCAGCAGGCGTCATGAATGCCGTGTTCGGCACGACAGGAGCGTTCCGTGATGGTTCTGCCGGCGTCCCCACGGATCACTTGCTCTTTCTGACCGCGACGGTGCCGGCCATGTCAGGGACCGCGATGATGGACTCCGGCTTGTCGGCGAAGAACTCATCGACTGCATGCTGCACGCCTTCCCAATGTAGGCTCGTGTAGTCATGCATGATCAAGAATCCTCCAGGGACAAGACGCGGCCAGAAATAATTGAGGGCACTGTTGAATGGTTTGTATAGGTCGCAATCCAGGTGCACTAGGCAGTAGCGCTGGTCCTTGGGCAGTTGTTCTGCGGACTCAGGGAAATAACCCACCACGTAGTGAACGTGTTCTCCAGACACATTCTGCTTGACCAGTCCAAGCGAGGTATCACTAAAGGCTCCTTGATATTTCAATTGTTCAGCGCTCAGGTCACGGTCGGAGAAACCCTCGTACGTGTCGAGCAGAAAGATGGCCTTGTTGAGCCGCCGCGCTGCCTGCGCCAGCACACTCGCGGAATTGCCCTTGTCAACGCCAAGTTCGGCAAATGCTCCCGATAGTTTGTCCTTAGCAACGAGATCGGCAACCAGGGAGAGGAAATAAAAGCGCGTTCTATCGAACGCGAGGTATGCATTCATCCGGACAAAGCCTGCGACGTCTTCGTGGCGCATGATCCCGCCTTGCGCCAGATAGGTGGCATAGTTGTCAGTATAGCGTTGCGGAGCGGCCGCGACATGCGCACCCGGGGGAAGGTACCACTCAGGTATCTCCGCCTCTTGATCGGGAAACGGCAGCAGGCGCGTGCGCCATTCGGCGATGCGGGCTTCAAGCTCCCTATTCCGCTGCAGCGAGTCCTCAAGGTCGCGCCAAGCTTCGTCGCGTTGATGGACGATGCGCTGCAGTGCGGGCACCTTCAAGGCAATTCGCTTGATGACGTCCCTCACCATCGCTGGCCCTTAACTTCTTTTCGGAGAGTGTACGTTGTGGTGAGCTTGGACCCGAAGCATGGACCGGATTCGCTTCGGTCGTCAAACACCTCGGCGGCCCGGGTTTGGCAGATTCGGCAGTTCACCCTTGCTTGCACGCCCCGATGCCGAGCGTCCGCCGCTCCCGGTTCAGAACCGGCTGGTTGAACGTGGTTCTCCGGCCATCGTTTGGCAGGTTGACACCAGGGGTGGGAGATGGTCTCCATTTCCGAGCCCACCTTGACAGTGGCGCATGAGTCAGAAAGTGCCTAGCAGACACCGCATCCGCATTGAGACGGTCACCGTCGTTATTCTTACCTCAGTGACCGCCGGGGCCATTGCGGTATTCTATTACATTAATTTTTTCAATTGGCCGTTAGCAGAAGACTATATTTACCTCACTTGGTACCGGCTCATTTTTGACCAACACTCCGACCCGGCCCAAATTCTGTTCCTGCATCAAGGTCCCCACCCGATGGCGGTGGAGATCGGTCTTGGTATCGGCCTCATGAGTTTATTTGGGGTTGGTATCGATTCGCTAACGATCACCAACTACGTTTTGATGTTGGCGGCGGCTTTGTTGCTTGCTCATCGCGTATCGCGCGACCTCAAAACCGGCTTTCTCCGGTGTGCCGTCTGGCCATTGATGGTGATACTGCTTTTCCATCCGATCCAAACCGACTCGCTGCTGAAAGCGGCCGATACGGGGTGGCTCTTGGTGACCTTCCTGCTTATTGCCGGCGCGGTGGCGATCGAACGATTCCGCGCGCCGGTCGTGGCGATGCCGGGCGCGATCGTTGGCGCTTTCTGCTTTGCGCAAGGCAGCCTGCTGTCTCTCACCGCCGCGTTACACAGTCTGTTATTGCCCAGACCGTTAAAGGATCGAATCATTGGGGCGGCCGGCTTTGCCGCCCTGTTCATTGCGGTCGTTCTTTTCAGCATTCACAAGCGCTTTGGCCACGGTCCTGCAATGGACGCGGTGAACGTCAGTGCCGGGGTCTTGCCGCTCGCGGGTTATCTGGTCGAATTGTTCGGATCACTCTTCGGGTCGCGGTCGCCCGCCGTTCTGCTCATTTCGGGCGGGGTTCTTCTTGCGATCGCTGCGGCATTCGTTATCAGGCCTCCGCGGCAAATGCTGGCCAGCGACCGGATCGCCTTCTGCCTCATCTCGTACGCCATATTGGCGGCAGGCATGTTCACGGCCGGTCGGTATCACTTCGGTCTGCCTTGGATGCTTGCCAGGTTCCACGCGGCGGCACTCGTTACGCCATTCGCCGTAGGCATCGCAGTCCTTGCACTTCGGCTCGTAGATCGCGGCAACCGAGTCGGCTGGCCCGTGTTGGCCCTGATGCTGGCCAGCGTGATTTCCGCGCTCCCTTACGGGATCGAGCGCGCCAGGGACGGCAAGGAGCAACGCGAGGTTGCGATGACCCTGTCATGCCACGGCGAGCTGTCGGATTTCATGCTCCGCAGCATCAACGGCGTTCCGCTGGACGATCCAGAGGTGGCGGATGACCTACCGGAACTGCGGCACCTCTGCGGCCAGCCGATTTCCAAGGCCACGGCACGCATGCTGCCTCTACCGCCGCTCTTCGCTGCCACGATCGCCAAAAGCCCGTCAGCGCAAGCGCCTCTCGCGACGTTATGGATGATCTATCTGTTTCATTTCGATCTGCAACGCGCCATGCCGTTCGGACGGCCCGATACACCGAAGCGGCTGCTGGACTGGGCACGGAACGATGCGCGCAACGGAAGCGGCTACGACCCCAACCTCAAAGCGCACCAGGCATATTTCCGCGCTGCATTGCCCGACGGCTGATATGGGCCTGCTTTGTCATGCGGCAGGGCGTAGCGAGGATGCTGCACTGCCATGTGGCGACGTTCGAAGTCCTGGGCGAAGCCCCGAGCGAACCGCTGTGCGACCGCAAGACAACCGCGGCCGCCCCCATGACGCGGCCGTCCGTGACGCGGCCGTCCATGGGTTCACCCCCCGTGCGACACCCGCACCAGCAGCTTGCCGAAGTTCCGCCCGGTCAAAATCCCCGTCAGCGCCTCGGGTGCGTTCTCCAGGCCTTCGATCACGTCCTCGCGGTAGACCAGCGTGCCGTCGGCCACCAGCGGCTCCGCCATCGCGCGCCAGTCGGTGAAGCGCTGCGGCGTGTCGGTGACGATGAAGCCCTGGATCAGCACCCGCTTGCCGACGACGAAGCCCAGGTTCGGGCCGGGCGGGAAGGTCTTGTCGTTATACTGCGACACCATCCCGCACATCGCCACGCGGGCGAAGGGATTGAGCAGGTCGAACACCGCCGCCTGGACCGCCCCGCCGACATTCTCGAAATAGCAGTCGATCCCTTTCGGGCACGCGGCCTCCAACTCCCGCCGCAGGTCCAGCGACCGGTGGTCGACGCAGGCGTCGAAGCCCAGGTTCTCCTGCACCCACAGGCACTTGTCCGGCCCGCCGGCGATCCCGACCACCGTGGCGCCGGCGCGCTTGGCAAGCTGCCCGGCCACGGACCCGACGGCGCCCGAGGCGGCCGACACCACGAAGGTCTCGCCCGCCTGCGGCTTGCAGATCTCGGTCACGCCGGCGAAGGCGGTCGTGCCCGGCATGCCCAGGATGCCCAGATAGGCCGACAGCGGCGCTGCGTCCGGCGTCAGCTTCACCAGCCGCTCACCCGGCGTCGCCAGGTGGGTGGCCCAACCCCGAGCGCCGAGGGCGATGTCGCCGGGGGCGAAACCGGGGTGCTTGCTGTCGATGACGACGCCGACGGTCTCCCCGGTCATGACCTCCCCGACCTGCACGGCGACGGCGTAGGTCTGCTCCTCCCGCAGCCGGCCGCGCATATAGGGATCGATCGACAGCCAGATCGTGCGGGTCACCACCGATCCCGGTTCGGCGACCGGCATCGGGATGTCGCGGACCTCAAAGTCCTCCGGCGTCGGCTCGCCGGCCGGACGCCGCTTGACGACCACCGCGCGCGGGGTGCCCGCCTGGGGGGCCGCGGCCATTATGCGGCCTCGGCTTTCAGGATCAGCCGCCCGGTCACCTTGCCGTCGCGCAGGCGCATCAGCGCGTCATAGGCCTGGGACTGCGGGACGGTCTGGACGGGCAGGGCGGGCAGTTCGCCGTCCTGGGCCAGCTTCACCAGCTCCCGCAATTCCTTGGGGTTGCCGACATAGCTGCCCTGAACCGTCAGTGCGCGGATCGCCATGATCGGCAGCGGCAGCATGAGCTCGCCGCCGAACAGCCCGACCTGCACCAGCTTGCCGCCCTTGCCCAGGGCGCCGAAGGCGAAGCGGGCGGTGGCGGTGCCGTTCACGAGGTCGACGACGGCGGGGACCGGGCCGCCGGCCGCGTCGATGATGCGCTTGCTGACGGTCGGTCCGTCGCCGTTGCCGTCGACCACCTTGGTCGCGCCTGCCTTCAGCGCGGCCTGCCGCTTCTCCTCGGACACGTCGACGGTGATGATGTTCTGGTGCTTCAACGCCCGCAGCACCGCGATGGCGTTCAGGCCGAGGCCGCCGGCGCCGACCAGCACGATCGGCTGGGTGGGGGCGAGCGGCATGCACTTCTTGATCGCCGAATAGACGGTGATCCCCGAACAGGCATAGGTCGCGGCGATCGCCGGATCCAGCGTGCCGGGATCGACCAGGTGGCGGGGATGCGGCGCCACGACATGGCTGCCATAGCCGCCGTTCTGGTACACGCCCAGGGACCGCGCCGCGACGGCGCACATGTTGTCTTCCTCGTTCAGGCATTTGTCGCACTTGCCGCAGCCCAGCCAGGGAAAGACGATGCGCAGGTCGCCGACCTTCACGCCCTTGGCCTCGGGACCCAGCTTGACGACGCGGCCCACGATCTCGTGCCCCATGGCCAGCGGCAGGGTCACGCCGCGATCGAGCAGAGACATCTTCTGGCCGCCGCCGATGTCGTAATAGCCTTCCCAGATATGCAGGTCGGAGTGGCACACGCCGCAATGGGTGACCTCCAGCAGCACCTCCGTCCCCTGGGGCTCCGGGGTCGGCAGCTCGATTTCCTTCAGCGGCTTTCCGTTTTCGACGACGGCCCAGGCGCGCATGGTGCGGTTTCCTCCGAATTGGCTGAGCGATGGATAGCGCGGTCGGACGGCCGGCAAAAGCCCAAGAGGCAAAGACCCAAGGGACAAAACCTCAGCGGCGGCGGGTCCCGGCAACCATAGCATATCATACGCCCTGTTGGCGTTTTCCTGCTTCGGTGTAGAAGCGTCGCATGGCAAGACCCTCCCGCTCGGACTTCCCGCCACCGGTCCTGATCCGGACGACGCAAGATCTCGACACCTTCTGCGCCCGGATGCGCAGCGAACATTTCATCACCGTCGATACCGAATTCATGCGGGAACGGACCTATTGGCCGGAGCTGTGCCTGGTCCAGATCGCCGGTGCGCAGGAGGTCGCGGTGATCGACGCGCAGGCGGATGGCATCGACCTGGCGCCGCTGGGCGCGCTGCTGGCGGACCAGCAGGTCACCAAGGTGTTCCACGCGGCACGCCAGGATATCGAGATCTTCGTGCAGCGCTTCGGCGACGTGCCGCGGCCGCTGTTCGACACCCAGGTCGCGGCGATGGTCGCGGGCTTCGGCGACCAGGTCGGCTACGACGCCCTGATCTCCAGCCTGACCGGGGGCGTCATCGACAAGGCGCACCGGTTCAGCGACTGGTCCGCCCGGCCGCTCTCCGCCGCGCAGATCGACTATGCCGCCGCCGACGTCACCCATCTGCGCGCCGCCTATGAACGACTGAAGGCGCGGCTGGAGCAGGAGGGCCGGCTATCCTGGGTCGCCGAGGAGATGGCGACGCTCGCCAACCCCGAGACGTACCGCACGGATCCGGACACGGTATGGGAACGCCTGCGCCCCCGGACCAACAACCGCCGCCTGTTATATATCTTGAAGGTCATCGCCGCCTGGCGGGAGCGGGAGGCGCAGCGCGTCAACATCCCGCGCCAGCGGCTGCTGAAGGACGAGGCGCTGCTGGAGATCGCTGCCACCGCGCCGGCCGACGCCGAGGCGCTGGCGCGTGTCCGGGGCGTCACGCGAGGCTTCGCCGAAGGCCGCACCGGAAATGCGCTGCTGCAGGCAATCGCCGCCGCCCGAGCGTTGCCGGATTCCCAGCTTCCGGCGGCGCCGCATGGGCGGGACCGCGACCGGCCGTCGGGCGCGCTGGTGGCATTGCTGAAAGTGCTGCTGGCGGCGAAGTGCGAGATCCATCATGTCGCGCCGAGGCTGCTGGCGACGTCGGAGGACATCGACCGGCTGGCGTCCGACGACGCCACGGATGTCCCTGCGTTGCACGGTTGGCGGCGGGAGGTGTTCGGAGAGGACGCGCTGCGGCTGAAGCACGGCGGCATCGCACTGGGGGTGGACGGCAAGCGGGTCAAGCTGATCCCGGTGTGATGCCGGGCAGCGTCCCGGCGCAGTCGACGCCGCCCGTGCGGGCTCAGAGTGGGGGCTCAGCGTGCGGGCTCAGTTGGATGGATGTCGGCGTATTCCGCCTATCGACCGTGCGCCATGGGTGGCTGTCGAGGGATCGACTGCAAGGCAATCTGACGCGGATTTTGAGGCGATGAACCCGGATGAATGCAGATTTGCCCGATCTGCTGGCGTGCCTGCTGGTCCCAGGCAGGGAAACCGCGACGCTGCATGCCAATCTTCCCCGGAATCTGTGTTCATCTGCGTTCATCTGAGCGCATCTGTGTCGAAAATCAGGCCCTCCATCGGCACATGGCCTGGCAAAAGCTTCCTACAGGAAAAAGCATCCGCAACCGATCCCTTGCAAATATGCAGATATCTTTATATGACGCCACGACCCATTCAGGAGCCGTTTGCATGCCCGACGCGTTTACCGATTTCAAGGTGAAGGACCTCTCGCTCGCCGAGTGGGGCCGCAAGGAAATCGCCATGGCCGAGGACGAAATGCCCGGCCTGATGGCCATCCGAGCGGAATATGGCAAGACGAAGCCGTTGAAGGGCGCGCGGATCGCGGGCTGCCTGCACATGACCATCCAGACGGCCGTTCTGATCGAGACGCTGACCACGCTCGGCGCCACGGTGCGCTGGTCGTCGTGCAACATCTTCTCGACCCAGGACCACGCCGCAGCCGGCATCGCCGCCGCGAACATCCCCGTCTTCGCCTGGAAGGGCATGAACGAGGAGGAGTTCTGGTGGTGCATCGAGCAGACCATCAAAGGGCCGGATGGCTGGACGCCGAACATGATCCTGGACGACGGCGGCGACCTGACGCTGCTGATGCACCAGAAATACCCCGGGATGCTGAAGGACGTGAAAGGCATCTCGGAAGAGACGACCACCGGCGTTCACCGGCTGTGGGACATGGCCAAGGCCGGCAAGCTGCTGACCCCGGCGATCAACGTGAACGACAGCGTGACCAAGTCGAAGTTCGACAACCTGTATGGCTGCCGTGAATCGCTGGTCGACGGCATCCGTCGCGGCACCGATGTGATGATGGCCGGCAAGGTCGCGGTGGTGAACGGGTTCGGCGACGTGGGCAAGGGATCGGCCGCATCGCTGCGCAACGCCGGCTGCCGCGTGATGGTGACCGAGGTCGACCCGATCTGCGCCCTGCAGGCCGCCATGGAAGGCTACCAGGTCGTCACCATGGAAGACGCCGCGCCGATCGGCGACATCTTCGTCACCGCCACCGGCAACGTGGACGTGATCACCATCGATCACATGCGGGCGATGAAACATCGCGCGATTGTCTGCAACATCGGCCACTTCGATTCCGAGATCCAGATCGACGCGCTGCGCAACTACAAGTGGGAGAACGTGAAGCCGCAGGTCGATGAGGTCATCTTCCCCGACGGCAAAAGGCTGATCGTGCTGTCCGAAGGCCGCCTGGTGAACCTGGGCAACGCCACCGGCCACCCCAGCTTCGTCATGAGCGCCAGCTTCAGCAACCAGGTCCTGGCCCAGATCGAATTGTTCAACGCGCCGGCCGGCAAATACGAGACGACCACGGTCTACACCTTGCCCAAGCACCTGGATGAGAAGGTGGCGGCGTTCCACCTGGCGAAAGTCGGCGCCAGGCTGACCCACCTGACGGCCAAGCAGGCCGAGTACCTGGGCATCGCGCCGCAGGGGCCGTTCAAGCACGAGCTGTACCGCTACTGAGCATTACCGCTACTGGGCACTACCGGTACTGGGCACTACCGCTACTGGACACTGGGCCGGGACGACTGGACCGGCACGACGGAACGGGGGGCCATGCCATGTCATGGCCCCATTTTTCATGGCCCATTCCAGATTCTATCCGCTGCGCGGAAAAATGTACGGCGTTGTTAATATTTCAGTAAGATTTCTGTGTCATTTCGACCTCGGCGTATCGTATGCAGTGTTCACCGCTTTTTCACGAAGGGCGGGTGGAGAATCACCGAGGCGAGTACTAATTCAATCTCGCCCGTCACAAAGGACTCTCAAGTCCCTTTTGCCCTGTTCCTGAGAAGGGACAGCAAAGGCTTTGTGCGGTGCAATAGTAACTTTGGGAAACGCAAATGTTGTCTGCGGCCGATATCAGGACACGGAAACCCCCTTACACCGAGGCCGTGCGTAAGGTGCTGGGCGACGCCACCAATGCGAGGCTGGAAGCGGATCTGCTGTTCCTGGAGGCATGGGAAATGCACCCGTCCGGCAATCTGGGTGCGACCTTGCGGGCGAGCCAGATCCGCCGCGCCAATCCAGGGCTGGCCGAGGAGATCAGCAAGGAGTTGAAAGCGAGGGCCTGAGGCGCCCGACGGATCGGGATAACGGCAGCGGGGAAGCGGGCCGGTCGCCTGTCCGCCGATCCACGGCCGATGCGGTTGTCGTTTTCACCCGGAGCCACCCGTCACGGCCCGGCTTGACCGGGGGACGCGCTTGACCGGGGAAGCTCGGGGCGAAACCACCGGCGACGATACCCGAACCGGCGATCCGCCCTTGCCGGAACGGCAATGTGAAATGGGCGATTGTGCCGTCCATGCCGATGTGGTGGCATCGCTGCCTCCGATCCACAAGACAAGGACTGGCCGG
>NZ_DASZTJ010000084.1:0-5754 GCF_035548235.1 Rhodopila sp. | reverse complement strand
GCCACGTCCTTGCCCAGCCCGGGCATCGCGACCTTGTGGAAGAAGCGCCGGAACAGAAGCTGCGGGTCGGCCTGCAGGTCGGCGATGCGGCTGACCGGCGCCATGACCAGCTTCCGCTTCAATGCCTCCGCACTGAGCTCGGTTTTGGTCTTGTCTGCAACGAAGCGTTCGAACAGCGGTCGGAACTCCGCTTTCATCGCTGCCGTCGCGCGGATCGGCCGGTCTTTCCAGTCGTCTTCCAGCAGGCGGGTCACGCCGTCGAAGCCCTCGTCCTTCATCCAGGTCAGCAGCGCGTTCCAGGACACGCTGAGCGACAACGGTGCGGCCAGGAAGACGTACCCGTCCTTGCAGGCGAACGCGGCTTCCGTCGCGTCCCGCACGCCTTCGCCGCCGCGCGACATCACCTGCCCTTCAAGGTCGTAGACTTGCAGCGCGTTCTGCAACGAATGGGCGATCGCCTCCTGCGCCGAGACGTCCAGCACATGGCCGTTGCCGCTCTGCTCCAGGTCCCACAAAGCCAGCGCCGTCGCAGCCGCCGCATAGAGCGAGGTCACGAACACACTCTGCTCGCCCGCCAGCTTCAAAGGCGGCTTGCCCGGCTCCCCGGACAGCCAGGTGATGCCGCCCAGCGCCTGCGCCACGAGATCGCAGCCGACGAAGCCGGCATAGGGCCCGGTCAGGCCGAAATAGGATACGGATGCAACGACACGTGCGCCGGGAATCGCAACGATATCGGCCAGCGGCACCTCGGTCGCCCCCGGTTCGTACACCACCACCTGCGCCGCCCCCACCAGATCGGCGAACACCGCCCGGCCTGCGTCGGTGCCGGTGTCCACCCGCAGCGCCTTCTTGTTCAGATTCAGGAAAGCGTGAGGGATTCCGCCGAATGTCGCCACGTCAACGCCGGACGGGACAGGCGGCCGCGAGCGGTCGGCCCGACCCCGCGGCGGCTCGACCCGGATCACCTCGGCCCCGAGGTCGGCAAACAACCGGGTGCAATAGGACCCGAGTTCGCGCGTCAGATCGATGATTCGTACGCCGCTGTACGGGCGTTGCTCCTGCGTTTCCATGCCTTGCTCTATCCGTTGTTGCTGTGGAGCGCCGCTCGGATAATGCATCATATAAAAAATAGCCGCAAGCCTCGGACCTAGGAAGAGTCGCCTGTACGCTGCGTGATTTCACGCCAGCCGTTCCTGATGTGCCGCACCATGGCGTCGACCGCGCCCGCCTTGTCCTGCTGCTGCACGCGATCGAGGAACAGCACGTGCTCCGATCGCATGCGCCGCGGCCGGTCCTGCTTCACGTCCTGCAGCGTGAACGGGTATTTCGCCCAGAGCACGCGGACGAAGTGCAGCGTCTGCGGCCGTTCCGCCATTTCGTACAAGCAGAAATGAAACCGGTAGTTCTCGGTGCGGACCTTGAACAGGTCGCCCGCTTCCAGCGCCGCCTCCAGCGCCTGTTGCAGGGACAGCAGTTTCGCCAAGCCTGCCTGGTCCATCCGGTCCAACGCCGCCGCAGTCAGGCTCCGTTCCAACGCCAGGCGCAGGTCGAAGATTTCCGTCAGGCTCGTAGGCATGATCTCCGGAACGATCAACCCCTTGTGCGGCAGGCCCCGGATGTAGCCTTCGGCCTCCAGCGCCAGCAGGGCCTCGCGCACCGGGGTGATCGAAACGCCCAGCTCCTCCGCCAGATCGGCCTGCTTCAGCTTGGTCCCGCGACCGTAGATACCGATGATGATCCGCTCACGGATGATCTCCGCCACGCTCTCCTGCTTGGTCGCGAACGACATGGACTAGGCCGGGGCCCCGGTCTGCATGCATGGCGGATGCGGTGGTTTCATCGTCACGGCGGCCTCCCTCAAACGCCAAGATGGGCGAGCAGCTCACCCTCTTCACGGATCACGTCATCATTGCTCATGGTGCGGATGATGCGTCCGTTTTCCACCAGATTGTGGCGATCGGCAACCGAGGTCGCAAATGGCAGGTTCTGTTCCACCAGCAGAACCGTCAGCCCCTCGGTCTTCAACTGCGACACGACGCGTCCGATCGTATCGATGATCACCGGCGCCAGGCCCTCGGTGGGTTCGTCCAGCAGCAGGAAGTCGGCACCCATGTAGAGCGGGCGAGCGATGGAGAGCATTTGCTGTTCGCCGCCGGAGAGGTTGGTGGCGCGTTGGTGCGCGCGCGCCTTCAGGACGGGGAACAGGCCGAAGATGCGCTCCAGCGGCCAGGCCCTGGGACCCAGCGGCTTGCCGATGGTCAGGTTCTCCAGCACCGACAACGTGCCGAACATGCCGCGGTCCTCCGGCACGTAGCCCATCCCCAGCCTGCAGATCCGTTCCGGTCCCAGGGCGACGATCTCCTGCCCCTTGAACATGATGGAACCGCTTCGCCGCGGAATGTCGCCCATGATCGACTTCAGGGTCGTGGACTTGCCGGCGCCGTTGCGGCCGATCAGGGTGACGATCTCCCCCTGCCGCACGTCCAGGCTGATCCCCCGCAGCACCTGCGTATCGCCATAGGAGGCGTCGAGGCCGCGGATCTCAAGCATGGGCATGGCGCCCCTTGGTGCCCAGGTAGGCGTCGATCACGCGCTGGTCACGGCGTACGTCGTCGTAACGACCCCGGGTCAGAAGCTGGCCCTGCTGCAGCACCACGATCTCCTGCGCCAGGTCGGCGATGACGCCCAGGTTGTGCTCGACGACGATGACGGTCCGGCCTTCGGCGATCTGGCCGATCAGCTCCGTCACCTTGACGATGTCGCGCGCGGTCATGCCGGCGGTGGGTTCGTCCAGCAGCAATATGTCGGGTTCGGCGGCGAGGCTGATGCCCAGCTCCAGCGATCGTTTCAGGCCATAGGGCAAGGCGTTCGCGCTGCGGTCGCGCCATTCCGCCGGGATATGCACGCGCTTCAGGATGTCGTCGATCCGCGGGCCGTGACGCCGGCGCCAGGCGCTTCGGCGCAGGAAGCCGGTACCGCCGCCGTCACGGCGCTGGATCGGCAGCGCAAGATTCTCGGCCACCGTCAGGTTGCCGAAGATGCTGGTGATCTGGAAGCTGCGCACCACGCCGCGGCGCGCGATGGCCTCGGGCGACAGGCGGGTCACGTCGTCCCCGCGGTGGCGAAGCCGTCCCCTGGTGGGTTTCAGGAACCCGCTGAGCAGGTTGAACAGCGTCGTCTTGCCTGCGCCGTTGGGTCCGATGATCCCGTAGATCGCGCCGGCGGGAAAGCTGAGCGTCACGTCGTTCACCGCGATGAAGCCGCCGAACGACTTGGTCACGCCTTCGAGCGCCAAGGCATGGTCCGGGGCGGCATCCGCCGCAGAGGGGTGCGTGGTGGGGGCTGCTGGCTCGCCCATGTGGTTCCGTTCCTCCGCGCCGGTTGCGCCGGCGTTTGATGCATTATCAGTGAACCATACGTGTCGGATAATGCAAAATGCTTTTTATAAAACCCTTGACAGCCCCCGCCCGCCGGACCCAGCTTCCCGGCAACGAAACACGCAATACCGCGGGAGGAACGATGCGGAAGAGACTACTCGGGGCCGCGGCGGCAGCCGTCATGGCCGGGCTGGCCCTGGTCCATCAGCCGGCCCAGGCGGCGATGACCGGCAAGAAATTCACCATCCTGGTGATCACCGACCTGTCGACCGTCTTCTCCGACACCTCCGGCCAGGGATCGGTCGACGGGGTGAAGATGGCGGTGGACGATTTCGGCGGGTCGGTCAACGGCGTGCCGATCAAGGTCGTGGTGCTGGACAACAAGCTGGACGTCGCACTGACCATCAACAAGACGCGGGAGATCATCGACAGCCAAGGCGTCAACCTGATTACGGACGTTACCAGCTCGGCCGCCGCGATCGCGATCGCCAAGCTGGCCAACGAGCGCAAGATCACCACCACCTTCGTCAGTCCCGGCACGACCGCCCTGACGAACGAATACTGCAGCAAATACACCTGGCACTACGCCTGGGATACGACGGCGATGGCGACGGCGGCCGGCCGGGTGACGGACGAAGGCTTCAAGAAATGGTACTTCATCACCGCCGACTATGCCTTCGGCCACTCGCTGCTGGACCAGTTCAGCAAGACCGTGAAGGCCAAGGGCGGCACCATCCTGGGCAACGACATGGTGCCGTTCCCGAACGATGATTTCTCCAGCTACCTGCTGAAGGCGCAAGCCGCCGGCGCGCAGGCGATCGGTGTCCTGGAATCCGGCCAGGACCTGCGCAATGCCGTCAAGCAGGCCCGCGAGTTCGGACTGCTGGGCAACGGCAAGATCCAGATCGTGCCGGGGCAAATGAACTACACCGATGTCCGCTCCACCGGCATCCCCACCTGGAGCGGCATCACCGCCGGAGAGATCTGGTATTGGAACTACGACCAGCAGACCCGGGACTGGGCCGAGCGGTTCAAGAAGCGGTTCGGGATGATCCCGGCGAGCCTTTACGCTGGAAACTACTCCGCGGTGACGCAGGTCCTGGACACGGTGAAGAAGATCGGCACCGACGATCCCGATAAGATCGCCGCCGCGCTGGAAGGCTCCCATTTCAGCGACTTCTTCGCCCGCAACGCGACCTGGCGGAAGAAAGACCACACCGTGGTCCACGACATGTACGTGATCAGGGTGAAGCAGCCGGACCAGGTGAAGACGCCGGGAGACTATTACGACGTCGTCGCCACCATTCCCGGCAAGGACGTCTTCATCCCCGAGAACGAAACCACCTGCAAGCACGACTGGTAAGCCACAGCGAACGCCGATGGTCTCCTTCTACGTCCTTCAGCTCTTCAACGGGCTCGTCAACGGCGGTTTCATCGCCTTGATGAGCCTGGGGCTGAGCATCGTCTTCGGCTTGATGCGGGTCGTGAACTTCGCTCATGGCGCGATGTACATGCTGGGCGCGTTCGTGGCGTTCATCGGCGGGCATTATTTCGGCATTTCCCTCTGGTTCGCGCTGATCCTGTCATGGCTGCTGGTCGGCGGGCTGGGCGTGATCCTGGAACGCCTGCTGCTGTCCCGCCTGTATCGGCTGGACCCGGCATACAACCTCTTGCTGACGTTCGGGTTGACGATGATCATCGAAGACCTGATGCGCACCTTCTTCGCCACGACGGGCGGGCAGTTCCTGGTGCCGCATTTGCTGTCGGGCGTCGTCGACCTGGGGTTCACCTTCTATCCGAAATACCGCCTGTTCGTGCTGGCGGTTTCCGTCGTCATGTGCCTCGCGGCATGGTTCGTCCTGGAACGGACCCGCGTGGGCGCACTCGTCAGGGCGGCGACGGAGCGGCCGGAGCTGCTGAAATGTTTCGGTGGCAACGTTCCGCGGCTGATCTCCGGCACGTTCTTCTGCGCGACGGGCCTGGCCGGCCTGGCGGGTGCGCTGGCGGCGCCGATCCGCAGCGTCTCCCCCTTCATGGGGCAGGAGATGGTGGCGCTGACCTTCGCCGTCGTCGTTGCCGGCGGGATGGGGTCCATCGTCGGTTCGGTGCTGATGGGCTTCATCGTCGGCGTCCTGTCGGCCCTGTCGGCCATCTGGTATCCGCCGGCTTCGGTCGCGATCACCTACATCATCATGCTGGCGGTCCTGGTCGTCCGCCCTGGCGGCATCTTCCGCGGCGTCGATATCTCCAACTTCCCGCTGCACTATACCCCGATGACCGAACGGGCGCGGCGCATTTTCCAAAGCAACGGCCTGTTGCTGGCGGCGGTGGCGACCGGGGTGGTCCTGCCGTGGATCGTCTACCCGGTGGTGGCGAC